>CADBKB010000046.1:0-11081 GCA_902795095.1 Oscillospiraceae bacterium | reverse complement strand
AAGGCGCCGGGCTTCAGGTCGGTGAACGGCGTCTCGGCACTCTTGGGATCTTCCTCGAGCGCGAAGCGCCAAAGGAAGGTGACGATCTGGCCGCGGTTGCAGGGATCGTCCGGTGCAAAGCTCGTGGCCGTTTTGCCGTTGGTGATGCCCTTTTCCACAGCCCAGGCCACGGCCTTCTCGTAGAAGGCGCCGGGCTTCAGATCCGTGAACGGGGTCTCGGCTTTTTCAGGCGCCGGGCATCCGGCGGCACGCCACAGGAAGGTGACCACGTGGCCGCGGGTGCAGGCATTGTCCGGGCCGAAGTGGGTGGCGTCCACGCCGTTGGTGATCTGCGGATCGGCATAGTAAGCCCAGTAGACGGGAGCGAAATAGAACTTGCCTTCATCCTTCACGTCGTCGAAAAGGAAGTCTTCGGGCGGCTCGTCGGGGATGATCTCCAGGGCGTCAATGGCAGCGTTCAAATCGGCGGCTGCCTTGTCGATTTCCGCCTGGGCGGCGTCAGGATCGTTGTTCACCGCCTTGGCGGCGTCGAGGGCCGCGATCAGCGCCGCCTCAGATTCGGGCGTGAAATCCACGTCCTCCCGGAGCATCTCTGCCTCGGCGTTCGTGATGGCGGTGACCAGCGCGGTCTTGTCCGCCTCGGGCGGCAGGGGCTCCAGGGCGGCGTAGGCGTCCAGGATGGCCTGGGCGGCGGCATCGACCTCAGTCTGGGTGGCGTCCGCCTTGTCGCGGATCGCTCTGCCCGCGGCGACCGCGGCCTGGAAGGCCTCGGCGGATTCGGGGGTGTAATTCGTGGTGGTGATGAACTCGTAATCCCGGATGGCCTTCTCCAGGGCCGTCTTGTCCACGGCGGGGGGTACGTCCGCGCCGCCATCGGTGAAGGTCAGGGACTTGAGGGTGAACTGATAGCCCTCGGTCATGCCGGTATAGGCGTCGATGATGATCTCGTCGGCCTCGATGCCGGAATCCTTGTAGGCGAACATTTCGGTGAATTCCTTGCCGTCGGCGCTGCGGTAGCAGGTGTAGTCGTCGCCGGCCTTCTCGATGCGCAGGAAATAGGTGCCGGCGGAGGCGAAGCCCGGCGTGGAGTTGACGCCGTCCTCGTCCTCGTGGGTGATGGCGCCGTCGTGGCGCTCAAAGTTCTGCATGGCGCCGTCGCCGCCGCGGATGCCGCACATGTTCTGATTGTCGCCGCCCTGGGAGGCGAAGAAGGCGAAGAACTGATAGTAGCCATTGGCCGCGGAGCCGGCGCTGAACTCCACCTCCAGGGTGGCGGTCCAGTCGTCGGCCACGGTGACCTTGACCACATCGTGATCCGCCTCGGCAATATTCTGCTTGGCGGGCTCCACGCCGCCCTGGGTGGATACCAGGGTCAGACCCTTGCCCGCTTCGATGGTGCTCTGCTGCTGGCCGGCAAGCGCAAACTTGGCGGCGTCGTCGGGATTCGTGAAATCAATGTCCTCGGGCAGGGTGCTGCCGGTGGGACGGATGCGCTCGGTCTTGGTCTCGCCGCAGCGCCGGCAGGTATAGGTGCGCACGCCGGGGGCGGTTTCGGTGGGCTCTACGGTGACGGTTCCCTCGTCCCAGTCGTGGCCCAGGGCCTCGATGGTCTGCACCTCCACAAAATTGCAGCGGGCGCAGGTGCGGGTGCGGGCGCCGCCCTCGGTGCAGGTGGGATCCTTGGTCTGGGCCCATTCGCCGAAATCGTGGCCCAGGGCGCAGGGGTCGTCCTCCTGGGACAACTCCTTGAAGGTGTAGCCGGCGTTTCTGGCGTAGGTCTCGGCGGTGGAGCCCTTGTGGCCGAAGATGATGGTGCTGCCGGGCACGCCGAGGGTATCGTCCCGTTCGGCGATCACGCAGTTTTTACTCATGATCTTCACGGCCTTCAGTCCGGTGCAGCCGGAGAAAGCGCCGGAGGCGATCTCGGTCACGCCCTCGGGGATGCGGATCTGCTCAAGGCCGGTGCAGCCGGTGAAGGCGGCCCAGCCGATGGTCTTCAGACTGCCGGGCAGGGTCAGCTCGGTGATGCCGGTGCAGCCCCGGAAGGCAAAGTCCGGAATGCTCAGGACATTGCCGGTGATCGTCAGACCGGTCAGCTTGTCACAGTTTTCAAAGGCGGCCTCGCTGATGGCGGTGGCGGTGACGGGGATCTCATAGGAGCCTGTCTTGCCGCAGGGACACTGCAGGACCTGGGTCTTGGCCTTGTTGCACAGCACGCCGTCGTCGCCGGAATAGTTCGGATTGGCGGCGGCCACCTCGATGGCGGACAGCGCGGGGCACTCGGCAAAGGCCTTGGAGCCGATGGTCTTCACGTTGGCGCCGACGGTGACGCTCTCCAGGCCGGTGCGGCAGAAGGCATTGTCGCCGATGGCGGTCACGCTGTCGGGGATCTTCACGCTCTTGAGCCCGGTGCAGCCCTGGAAGGCCTTGTCGCCGATGGTCTTGATGTTGGAGGGGATCTCCAGGGCGGTCAGACCGGTGCAGGAGGCAAAGACCTCCTCGCCGAGCTCGGAGACGCCGCCGGGGATCTTCAGCTCCGTCAGATTGTCGCAGGAGCAGAAGGCCCCGTACTCGATGGTCTTGACGGTGTCGGGGATGGTGACGGCGGACATGTCGCAGTCGTTGAACGCCGCCATGCCGATGCGGGTAACGCTCTGCGGAATGACCACCGGGTCCGTCATCCAGAAGCGGACGAAGGCAAAGTTGCCGATGGAGGTCAGGCCGTCGGGCAGGGTGACGGTTTTGACCTGGCGGCGGATTTCCTGCCAGTCCGGGTTGCCGGCCGCTTCAAAGTCGTCCATAGCGCCGGTGCCGGTGATCGTCAACGCGCCGGTGGCGTCGTCAAAGCTCCAGCTCAGATTGGCGCCGCATTTTCCCGTCTGCTCCGCAGCCCGGGCATACAGCGCCAGCTGGGGGGCCAGGGACACTGCCAGCGCCAGGGCCAGAAGCAGGGATAAGAACCGTTTTCTCATAAAAAACATCCTTTCTTTACAGCCGCTCGCGGGGCAAGCGGCTGTGCATATCCAAAATGTATATACATTATAACAAAATCCGGTCGGAACGACAATGCGCTCCGGCCAGATTCTTTTCGTCGGATTATTAGAAAAACATAGGGATTATTTGTGCGGTTTTCCGGTTTTCGCGGGGTTATTAGCGCAAATAATCCAGAAAAACAGGAAATGTAAAGAAAGTGTCGGGGCGGTGCTCATTTTTCAGCGAGTACTTGGTCTTCTTCCCGGCTCAGTCCTCCCGCGGGGTGATGCGGATCTGCGTATGGCCCTCATTGTCTTTATAGATTTCCAGATCATAACGGTACACAGCCTCGCCGTCCTGAATGGTCATAGCCGTCGTGCCCAGCCGCGAGGACCGGATGCGTACCATGCTGTCCTGCCCCGTCGATTCAACGGAAACCTCGGCGATCTGCCCGTCGTCCACTGTGACGGCGGCGGCCTCGGTGAGCACAGGGTCGTCAGGAAGGAACATCGCGCTGTTGATATCCACCGCGGAGGTGGTCAGCAGTATGAACGCCGCGCCGGCCAGGGCAATCAGCAATCCTGCGAGCTTCTGTCGGGGATCGGAGGTAAACAGATACAGATACAGCAGGATCTGTCCCAGGCAGAACAGCGCCGTGAGCAGCAGTCGGGGAAAGCTGAGGACGGTCTCGCGCAGGGCCTCGGCAGCTACGGTGCCGAGGAACGCCAGCACCGGCGCCAGGATCAGCAGGCTCAGCCAGTTCTTCTTCGTAATGTACCAGCCGACATAGGCCATCGGGAAGGTCAGCAGGGTCAGGATGAACCAGGTCTTGTAGAACCCGAACAGGCCCCAGCCCATGGACGAGAACGGCACCTGCAGAAGATAGATCAGCGGCTGGCTGATGAGGAAGAAGACGAAGGTCTTGAGGGCGGATTCCAGCGGCGTTTTGCAGTTGGCCATGATCAGAACCGCCAGGAAGATCCACGCCTCCAGATACACGCCCATCCGGTTGAAGGAGGTGCCTTCGAAGACGGGAAAAATCAGAAATACCGCGGTCAGTACGGCGGCGCCGACGGCATAGGCGATCAGCAGCGGCCACGAAAACCGGATGCCGCCATAGAGCTTGTTCAGTAATGCTTTCATAGACTATGACGCTTCCTTTTTTGTTTCACGCGGGGCCGCTCAGATCCGGATCGTCAGCACATTAAGCCCGAGGATGTTCTGATAGTTGATATCCTCGGCCATGGAATAGACCATGCGGATGCCGATGTTTTTGGTGGGATCCTCGGGCGTCACAATGCTCTGGCGCTCCGCAGGATCGAAGGGCACACAGTCGTCCTTGATGCGCAGGATGACCGTATCATCCTTGTGCACCACGCGCACGTCCGCCGAATGCTTCTTTTTATCCTTGGTGAAGCCGTGATCGACCACGTTGCCCGCCATTTCCTCCAGGAACAGGCCCGCCAGGTAGGAACGCCGCGCGTCCACGCCCCGGTTCAGGCAGAATTGCTGCACCTGCTCCGAAAGGCCGGCGACCTGCGCATCGGAGCGCACGCTCATGTCCAGCCGGGCGTCCTCCGGCGCACCGAAGTCGTCGTCCATGGCCATGAGCTCATCCATACGCCGGGGGAAGCGCTTTTTCTTCGCCCAGGCCCAGAGCACCGCCACCGCCAGGGTGACGAGACCGTTGAGGGTGCTGGAGATATACACGCCGTTCATCCCGAGGGGCTTGATCAGCAGCAGGCTGAACAGCACCACGCAGACAACACCGTCGAGCAGGGACATGATGTGGACAAACAGCTGCTTGCCCGCCACCTGCGCGTGGCACACAAAATGCAGATAAATGACCGACAGGGGCATGCACAGGGGCATCAGCCGGAAGCTCCACACCGTCATGGCATAGACCGGATCGGCGGGATTGCGGAAGAACAGCTGCGTGAAGGGCACCGCCAGGGCGATGATCCCACAGGAGATCGCAAGCTGCAGCGCGGGACAGTGGATCAGACCGATGCGCATCTCGTCGCACAGGCTCTGCCGGTCCTCCTCGCCGTAGCTGACGCTCATAAGCATGCGCATCACCGCCGCCATGCCGCCCGGCACCGCCCAGAACAGGCGCAGGACGGAGTCGTTCGCGCCGAAGGCGGACAGGCCGACCTCGCCCACAAATTTCACGATCAGCAGGTTCACGATGACGCCGCGCAGGGCCTGATAGGCGCTGCTGGCTGCGCCGGGGATGCCGATGCCGACGATTTTTCCCGCCAGGGACCAGTGCAGCTGCGCCCGATCAAAGCGCATCAAGGACTTGCCAGAGAGGAAATACTGCGCCTGGACGGCGAAATAGATCCACAGACCGATGGAGGACGCCAGGGCCAGACCGAAGGCGCCCATGTGCAGCAGGACCACAAACAGGAAATTCAGAACGACATTGGCGGCGATATAGACCACACTGGCGACGATGGTCCGCCGGGTCTTGTTTTCCAGCGACAAAAACGCCGCGAGCTGATTGCCGAACAGCAGGGGCACAATACCGATGGCCATGCCCAGCAGGTACTGATTGAAGATGTGCAGCACCGTGGGATCCTTGGTGAATACCCTGGTCAGACCCGTCAGAGCGCCCACCGCCATCACCGCGATGATGACCGCGGAAATGATGCCCGATAGCACCATATCCAGGGTAAACACGCCCCGGGTCCGCTCCACCTGATTCTGCCCCATGTATTTTCCGCACAGGATCTGCGCGCCGCCCACCAGCATGGTGCTGATGGCGGTGATGAACAGGTTCAGCGGTGCATACAGGGCCACCGCGCCCATGGCCTCCGTGCCGATATAATTACTGGCAAACAGACTCGAAACGATGCCGTTGACGGCGCCGATGAGGCACAGCAGGATCTGGATCGGCAGCAGCCGGAAGAAGAGCTTGGAAAGCATTTTCCCGTCAGTCGATTGTTTCATTATGTTGTCCTCCTGTTCAGTCGATCAGACCGAAATGGCGCAGGGCCTTTTCGATGCCGTCATTGTCGACGGTGTCCGTCACATAGTCCGCGGCGGCCTTGACCCGCTCGTCGGCGTTGCCCATGGCTACGCCGATGCCGGCGAACTGCAGCATATCGATGTCGTTCTCCCCGTCGCCGAAGGCCATGACCTCAGAACGGTCCAGGCCGTTCTCCTCGAGGAATCTCTGGATCCCGGCGGATTTTCCGCCGTCCTTCGGGATGATATCGATGCCGGTATCGTTCCAGCTGGTGACGGCGCACTCGTCCAGCAGGTCATCGAGCAGTTTTTTCTGGTGCTCCGGCACGAAGGCCAGGATCTGATAGACCTTCTCGCCGCCGTAGCTGCCAAGCTCCGGGATGGTGCCCCGGGTTTCCGCCTGGGTGCGCACCACCGTATCGTTGACATAGTTGATGTAACGGCCGTTCTCCCCGATCAGCACAAAGGGGATGCGCTTTGCCTGGAAAATGTGGGCAAGCACCTCCATCTCGCCGCGATCGATGGGCGTGCCCGCATAGGCGTGCCGGTTCTCATCGAGCAGGAGATTGCCGTTCAGCGTGAGGTAGCCGTCAAAGGGAATGTCGCTGACGGGAAGCATACTGTACTCCGTCATATGACGCCCGGTGGCAACCAGGGTCTTGATGCCCCGGGCACGGAGCTTTTCAAGCGCGCGGCGGGTGCTTTCCGGCACCGAATTGTGCTCATGGGACAGCAGCGTCCCGTCCACGTCAAAAAAGGCCGCCTTGATGCGACTGCTCATGTTCCGGCGCCTCCCTTCTTCCCGCGTTCTTACAGATATGCCAGCACTGTCAGCACAAGATAAGTGACGATCAGTCCGCCGATGATCAGCGCCTGCTTGCCCCGGTGCTCGGTCAGCAGGCCCACAAATTCCCGCACGGCGGCGTTCGGCCAAAAATACCATTTTGTCCTGGCGCCCATGCCCACCGCCCGCATTTTCACGCGCCGGGCATACAGGCCGCTGCGAAATACGTGATAATTCGTCGTGGAAAACGCGATCTTCCCATTGGGATCCAGCGCCTGGATCTTCTCCTTTGAGAAGCGCATGTTCTCATAGGTATCGGTGGAGCGGTCCTCCTCGATGATCTGCGATTCCGGAACGCCCCGCTCCAGCAGGTACCGCTTCATGGAGGCGCTCTCAGAAATCACCTCGTCCGGTCCCTGGCCGCCGGAGGTGATGAAGGTCAGCTCCTTACCCGTCTGGGACTTCTGCGCCTCATAAAAGGCCAGGGCACGGTCCAGCCGCCCCCGCAGCAGGGGCGTCGGGGTGCCGTCGGCGCGCAGACCGCAGCCCAGTACGATCAGAAAGTCCTTGTCCTTCTCCGGCTCGTAGCGGACGACGATGGCGTCGGCGATGATGGTGCCGATCAGCATACACTCAAAATAGAGATACACCGCCGACAGAAAATTGCAGCCCAGATCGTGAAGCATGACCTGCTGCCAGCTGCCGGAGGCGTAATAATCCAGCCAATAGATGAACAGAGCTCCCGCCACCAGCAGAAACGACAGAATGATGCCCAGCACGTTGACCAGCCGCTTGCCCTCATAGCGGATCAGCGAGATATTGGAAATACACAGGGCAACAGAGAACAGCAGCAGGAAGGGAAACGACAGGAGCATGTAGGTTTTTGCCGAATCAAGCAGCAGATGCATGACCTGCCGGGCGTCATAAAGCTCCGGGTGCCTGATCAGCCGCACCAGCAGCAGCCCATGGGTCGCGGCCACGGAGACCAGGAACAGCGCAAAGCCGATGTAATAGATGGTATTGTAGGAATAGGGATTGTAGCGGAGCTGCCCCCGGAATGCCAGCAGCAGGCAGACGATGGCGCTCAGATACAGCGCCGTCATGATCGCGCACACAGCGACGGCATAGCGGCTGGCGTCGAGGATTCTCAGCACGCTCGCAGCTCCCACCGCGGCCACTGCCAGGGCCAGCAGATGATAGAGCTTCGGCTTCTTATCCCTTGTGTCAAATCGAATCCTGCCCACCCTGCTCGATCTCCTCCAAAAAAGAATACAGTCCCCGGGGCCACGGCGCCTCCAGGCCGGTATCGCCCAGGCGGACCAGCTTGTTTGTCCCGTGGTAGTCGCTGCCGGCGGTGATGAGCAGCACGTAGCGCTCCGCCAGCGCCAGCACCTGGCCCCGCAGCTTCGCGGAGAAGCCGGAATAAAAGGCCTCCAGACCCCGCAGTCCGAAATCCATCAGCCGCTTCACCCGGTCGTGCAGCTCCTCGCCGAGGATCAGCTCATCGCCGCTGCCGTAGCAGGGATGGGCGAGCACCGGGATGCCGCCGGCGCCGAGGATGCCCGCGATCGCCTCCTCCGGCCGGATGTAGCGGCTGGGCAGGCGCAGCTGATTGATATACTTCTTGATGGCCTCCTCCTTGGTGGCGCAGTAGCCGTAGCGCACCATGAGATTGCCGATATGCGGTTTGCCGGGGTTGTCCTGGGCCATGAGCTCCGCCAGGTCCGCTTTGGAAAAGGCAAAGCCGAAGCGCTCAGCCAGAAAATCCAGCCGTGCGCGGACCTTCTCCATGCGCAGGGCGTGGCCCCGGTCCGTCACCGCACGGATGGCGGGGGCGTCCGGGGCGAAGCCATAGCCGAGAATGTGATATTTCCCCTCGCTGTCGCGGCAGGAAAACTCCACGCCGCTGAGAAAGCGGGGATCGTCCGCGCCGCGCAGGCCCGGGATGATACGGGCCGCCTTCACCGCGTCATGGTCGGTGACGGAGAACAGGCCGATGCCCGCCTCCCTGACCCGTGCGATGATGGCCTGGGGCGAATCGGTACCGTCGGAGACGGTGGTGTGCATATGCAGGTCGATCCTGCAGGAAGGGCTTGTCATCGGGCAAAATGCCCCCTTTACAGCTGCTTTTTCAAGGTCAGAATATTCTGTCCGTCTTTATATTCGTAGGCCACGTCGTCCATGATCTTCTTGGTCATAAAGATTCCCAGGCCTCCGATCTGCCGATCGTCGGCGGAGAGGGTCAGATCCGGATCCTGCTTGGCCAGGGGATCATAGGGCACGCCATGATCGATGAAGGTGATCGTCACGGTGACCGGGTCCTCGGAAACCTCCACACGCACCGAGGTCGACCCCTGCTCCGGGGCATAGGCATAGCTGGCGATATTGATGAAGATCTCCTCCACCGCCACGCCGATCTGCATCATCGCCTTCATGGGGCAGTCCGCAGCCTCTAAATGCTCGTCGACGAAGCTCTGGACCTCCGCCAGATTTTCCCGCACGGCCTCCACCTCCAGCTCATTGGGGCTGAACAGCAGCGTATCGGTCCGTTCCAGCAGCGCCAGCAGGCGCTCGGTCCAAAAGTCGATCTCCGCCCGGCCTTCCGCAGTCTCCAGGCCCTTGCGGCGGATGGAGCGGCGGATCATGCGGGTGTAGCCGACGATGCGGGCCTTGTCCTCCACCTCGCGGAGCTTGCGTTCGTTGGTCGTTCCGAGATAGGCGGCCAGGGATTTTTTCCAGAAAGCGGTGCCGATTTCATAATCGAAGCCCTGGAACTTCATGATGGTCTCGTGGTTGTACTCTGAGTAGCCGATGAAGGAATTGAACATGGAGGCCAGCTCAAAGATCGGATGGCCCACCGCCAGGGTGTCCATGTCGATGATCAGCACCTCGTCATTCTGCAGCTCCACATTTTTCGTATGGTAGTCGCCATGGATCATGTGGTCGTCATGCGGCACGGCCTCCACCATGGCGCAGAGCTTCTCCCCTGCCGCCGCAGGCAGATAGTCCCGCATGAACCGGGCCCAGGACATGGCAGTTTCCTTCATATCCGGAAGCTTTCCCTCCGGCACCAGAGTCCCGTGGATGATCTTGAGGAGCTTCACATATTCATGCACGCACCAGTCCATTTTCTCCGGCTCCGTGGCCAGGATCTTGGAGAAGGAGCGGGCGTTGAGCAGCTCGAACACCGAGCCGTAGCTTTCGCCCACCTTGACCACGTCATAGGAGATGGCTGTGGGAATGCCAAGCACCAGCGCCAGCTTGGCCACCTCCCGCTCGTGCTGAATATCGTCCAGCGCGTCGGCGTTGTTGTAGACCTTGACGACATTGTCCTGATCGATGCGGTAAATGGTGCCGTTGGCGCCGCGGCCGATCTCCTCGCAGCCCTCCACGGAGACGACGCGCCAGGCCTTTTCCACATCCATCATTTCGGTAAAGCCCGTCATGTCCAGGATCTCATAGACGTCGGAGTTGACATTGATGATGCGCATCTGCGGATAGGTCTTGCGCAGACGCAGCAGCACGCGCAAACCCGCGGAGGAAATATAGGTCAGATCCTGGGCGTCCACAGTCAGCGCCTGCGCGTCGCAGCCCGCCAAGCTGTCCAGGATCTCCTGTTCTATCCGGGGCGCGTTGCCAGAGTCGATACGGCCGGAAAGGGTGATGGTTGTTTGTTTGTTGTTCATATACTTCTTCCTCGCTGCGATACTGTCAAGATTCTTACAAGTCGGTGCCGCCGGCGGTCATTCGATGGTCAGAACGTCGGTAAACCCGGTGATTTCAAAGATTTCACCGATGGTCTCGTTGACGTGGATGACCTTCATCTCACCCTGCCGGTTCATGGTCTTCTGGGCGCTGAGCAGCACACGCAGACCGGCAGAGGAAATATAGTCCAGATTTTCAAAATCCAGCGTCAGCGCCTCCACGCCGTCGAGGCAATCCTTAAGTTCCGTCTCCAGCTGCGGCGCGGTGGCGGTATCCAGCCGTCCCGCCAGGGCGATAACCAGGCGCTTGTCTTCGATCGTTTTTTCAATGTTCAGCATGATATGTCCTCCTTCATTCAAGGCAAAAGGCATCGGCAAACCGGCGTCCGCCCCGGGAATCCGACGCGCGTGAGCCGGAATGGCGTCCAGTTTATCCATTTGCTTATAAAAAAACCATGTTTATTATAACCGAATACCGGCTGAGATTCAAGCCATAATCCGTCCATTTGTAAAGAAACCGGCGTCCTGCCTCCGCAGAGGCAGGGCGCCGGGGAGACTGTCAAAAAACTCGGAAGGCTTCACAATCGGAGGGAAGGAAAGTGTGAAAGGAAACCGTCAGGGTTTCCTTTCGCGTCCAATCAAACCGTTTT
>CADBKB010000045.1 GCA_902795095.1 Oscillospiraceae bacterium | reverse complement strand
AAAGCTTCGTTCGCTGCACGGAATTGAAGAATGCGGACTGCTCTCTTTGTCGCTATCCTGTCAGCGCAGGTTGTCGGATATTTCGGCGCTGACAGAGGCGGCGGGATTGGAGCGCCTGGAAATCGATCGCTGCCCCAAAATCGACTTGGAAGCGCTGCCGCCGCTGCCGGCGCTGGAATACCTCGCCTTATATGGCTCGCAGAACGTGCAGAGCCTCGCGTTCTTAGGCAGATTCCCGAGACTCCGGCGCTTCCTGTTTGATATTGCCGTTGAAGACGGCGACCTTTCGCCGCTGTCAAAGTTGTCGCACTGTGTCAGCCTGATCGACCGGAAGCATTATAACAGGAAGGATCGGGAACTCCCCAAGTCGGACGCCTTCTGCTCCGGCAGGCTTCCCGAACGGCTGGAGATCCTGCCTGGTTAAAAAGAACGATATCATTGCAAAAACCACCCGAGATCGTGACGATTCGGGTGGTTTTTGCATGAATTGGATAAAAAGCGGATCAGGCCTCGCCCATGGCGCGGTACAGGAAGGTCACGACCTGTCCCCGCGTGCAGGTCTCGTTCGGCGCGAAGGTGACGGCGGTCATGCCGTTGGTCACCTTGTTCTCCACCGCCCAGGCCACAGCCCTGGCATAGAAGGCCGTCGCTTCCACGTCGGTGAAGCCGGTCTCGCCGCTCTTCGGCGCGGGGCTGTCCATAAAGCGCCAGAGGAAGGTGACGATCTGGCCTCTGGTGCAGGTGGCGCCCGGGGCGAAGGTGGTGGCGGTCATACCGTTGGTGATGCCTTCCTCCACCGCCCAGGCCACGGCCTTGGTGTAGAAGGCCTTCGGGCCGACGTCGTTGAACTTTGTCTCGGTGCTTTCGGGCTCCGGGCAGCCGGCGGCGCGCCAGAGGAAGGTCACGACCTGGCCGCGGGAGCAGCTGACGTCCGCGCCGAAGTAATTCTGATCCATGCCGTTGGTGATCTGGGGCCTTGCCTCATAGGCCCAGTAGACCGGCTTAAAATAGAACGCGTTCTCATTGCGCACGTCGTTAAACCGGAAGGGATCCTCCGGCCGGTCGCCGGGATCGGCTAACCCGCAGCGGATGCATTTGCCATCCCGGAATTCGTGGCCGAGGGCGGGCAGAACGTCCGCAAGGTAGCTGTCGTCACAGGTTTTGCAGGAATAGGCGGTGAACCCGGCTTCGGTGCAGGTGGGCGCACTCACGCGCGCCTCGTATTCGTGCGCGCAGCCCTGGCCCGTGGGCTTGCCGGCGCTCTCCAGCGAAAGCTGCTCCAGATAGAAGGTATAGCCCTCGGTCATGCCGGTATAGGCGTCGATGGCAAGATTTTTCGCGTCGATGCCGGTATCCGCAAAATCAAACAGCTTGGTAAATTCCTCCCCGTCGGCCGAGCGCGCACAGGTATAGGAGGTCCCCTCCTTCACGATGCGGAACCAGTAGGTCCCCTGCTCCGAGAACCCGGGACCCACGGATTTTGTCTCGGCGGTGATGGCGCCGCCGAGGCGCAGGAAGTCCTGCATCGCGCCGTCGCCGCCGCGGATGCCGGCACAGTTCTGATCATCCTGCATGGCGTAGAAGCCGAAGAACTGATAGTAGCCATTGTTGGCGGTGGGATCGAAGCTGACGCGCAGGGTCGCCGTCCAGTCGCCCTCCACGGGGACCAGCACCAGATCCTTCGGCGTCGTCGCCGCGCTGCCGCTGAGCTGATTGTTGGCGGGCTCGAAGGCGTCCTTCGTGGTGACCATGTACAGGCCCCTGTCGCTGACACGGCTGGCGCTCGGATTGACGATCTCTACCCGGTCCAGGCAGGCAGAGTCAGTGAAGTCCACATCGTCCAGACCCTTTTCGGGCACGACCTCATACAGCCGGAGGCGGTTCACCTCCAGCATCTGCTCCAGAAATTCCGACGGGCCGATGGGCGCGCGGAAACCGTCCGCTTCGCCCCGCAGCGCATATATGACAGTGTCGTCGCCCTCCAGATACAGGCCCTTGTCCCCGTCTTCGTTGACGTCAAACACGCGCCAGCTGCACAACGCCGGATCCTCGTTCTCGCTGTCGCAGCTCCAGGTATCCAGCGGCGCGGTGCCGCTTCCGGACGGGGCGCGGGACAGGTATCTGCCATTGTTCAGCACATGGTAGGCATCGGGCCCGTCCTCGGTAAATGTCCAGATCATGTCGCGGCTGACGCCGGTCGTGATCCGGTCTTCCTCCACTGTCACCGGAACGGCGGCGAGGGCCGTCTCTCCGTCAGGGTCGAGGGGCTGTGCGACCTGAGCGGACAGGGCATAGCCGCCCGAGACGATGACGTACTGTTTGCCGGGCTCCACGCGGTCCGCCCGCACGTACTGCGCGCCGCGGACCACCTTCACCGCCGCGTCGGACCGGCTGAGGATCTCTCCGTCGGCGTTCACCACCGTCAGATCATAGACGCCCTCCGCCAGAGGAACGGTCATCGCCCCTCTGTCGCCGGCGGCGCCGCTCATGTCGGGACCCGGCGCGAAGGCGCTGGCGGATCGGGAGGCCAGCCAGAGGTGCAGCGTCGGATCGTTCAGATTGTCCGCCAGAGTCAGGATCCCGCCGGAGGCCACCGTCACGTTTTTGGGCAGCAGCCGGTTGGATTCGGAAACAAAGGTCTCAAAGACGATGTCCGACGGCGACGTGTCGCCGACGACGGACTCGATGTGCAGGGTCCATGTACCGGCTTCGGAGAGCTTTTCTCCGCTCTTGACAGTCCTGCCGTTCAGTGTGAAGCGATAGTTGTCATCGTCCAGCTCCAGAAGCAGGGGCTGCAAGGCGCTGACGCTGTAGCGCTTGCCATTGTCCACATTGGCCAGGAGCTTTGCTTCGCCCAGATAGATCGTGTTCTTTGACGCGGCCGAAACGCTCCCGTCGGCGTAGACGATATAGAGCTTGTAAACGCCGGGGGTCTCCGGCATCATTACGCTGCTCTCGTTACCCGCCGCCTTCGTCACGGTCGGTCCCTCGGCAAATGTTTTCGTCCCCTCCGGAGCGATCCAGACCGTGTCCTCCGCCTTCAGAAGGCCCCGGCGCGGCAGACGCATGCCGGTATCCAGCTGCACATTGGAGGCCAGCTCATACTCCGTGTCGGCGATAACGTCCTTGCCCACCATATGGACATAGTCGTTTTCCAGGCCGGAATCGAGCACGGTTTTATAGCCCAGCAGAGGCCAGATGCACTCGGCGTTGACGTACTGCTCCAGGGAGCAGTTGGGGGCCGTGGTCTCGGAACGGTCGGTATTGGAGAAGCCGTTGGTGACGATGACGTCGTGCTTGCGCTGCCAGTTGTTCAGCTCGTAGACGTTGCGGATGATGTTCGTCACCACATTGCCGTCGAGCAGGATGTAGGCGCTGCCCTCGTCGGGGTGGAAGCCGTTGACCATGCGGCTGCCGTCGGCCTGCTGGGGGGTGCGGCTGGCGTTGATATAGTTGTTGTTCATGACGGTGACGTCCGTCCAGTCCTCGTTGCCCTGCTGACCCAGGGTGTAGATGCCGCCGGCGTCCTGCAGGATGGAGCAGATCTCCTCCACGCGGTTATTGCTCACGGTGTTTTTGCGGGAGGTCACCGTGGGCTTGCCCGGCAGCTGCGACGAGGACGTGCCGTCAAATTCGCACCAGCCCCAGCCGATGCTCATGCCGCTGTAGGAGCACTTGTAGATGAAATTGTTCAGCACCTGCATGTCATAGGTGTAGAAGGAGGTGATGGGCGAGTTGCCCGGGAAGAAGTAGCAGTTCTCCAGCAGGTAGTTGTTGGTGATGCGGATATGCTTCGGCACGGATTCGGTGCCCGCGGGGAACTTTTCCTTCGTATTCGGCGCGCCGTTTCCGACGCGGATGTCCGGGGTATCGTTCTCATAAACGTGCTGCAGGTGGCCGACGACCACGCCCGCACCGCCGGTGCGGGCAATGAAGTTGCCCGTCACATCGCACTCCCAGACGTCGTTCTCCAGATGCATGCCCAGATAGCCCGTGTTGGAGACCTCGCCGTTGAGAAAGCGGACGTTCTTCGCCGTGTTCACCTGGATCGCCGCGGCGGGGATGTCATAGGCGCGGTAGATGTCGTTGTGCCAGTTGCCGGCGTATTTTGTGAGGATCGTGGCGCCCTGCTGGGTGCAGTTGCCGTAGGAGCCGCCCACCTCCACCAGGTTCCAGTCGGTGTAGGCAAATTTGATGCCGTCGAAGATGATGTTTTCGGCATACCGCTTCATGGGATCGGAGCCCCGGACGTCGACCAGCTGCTCAAGCTCCGGCACCACCACCTCCGCCGTGCGCATATCCTCGCCCGGCCGGGGGATGTAGTAGAGCATGCCGCCGGCCTGGTCGAAGTAGAATTCGCCGGCATTCGACAGCCACTCGAACACGTTGGTCACGTCGTTGCGGCCCGTGGGATTGTAGGCGCAGTTCCACAGCAGGCTCTGGGCGATGGCAGCGTAGGGCATCTGGAAATCGATCTGGGTTTCTCCGTTGCCGATGTCCTTGAGGGCGGCGGCGCAGACCATGGCCTTGACCCAGGTGGAGCCGGATTCCAGCTCGATGTTCTGGGGATTCCGGGTGTTTGCCGGCAGATCCGAGCTGTTGACCACGCTGCCGGCGGGCTTGGAGCCGCTGACCCAGGCCCAGTCCGCCTGGCCTGCCGTGATGGAATAGGTGCCCACGGTGCGCTTCGGCGTCAGGGTCTTGCGGGTGAGGGAGGCGCGTTGGTCGTTGACATAGATGGCGCGGAGCTTGCTGTCGCGGGCCAGGGGCGTTTTCCAGGCCTTCAGCCCGCCCCGGAGCCAGCTGACCTCCGTCGCCTCGGTCCAGGCGGCGCTGATCCGCCTGCCGCCGGACACCACGGGCTTCGCCCCGGGCGCCGCTTCATAGCGGACGAAAAAGCCGTTGGTGCCGGAGTCCCGCTCGTCGAAGCGCAGGGTCTCGGACAGTTCCCAGACGCCGTCCATGAGATAGACGACGATATCTCCGGTCATATTCGTGTTCCGCTTGCGCACTTCGTCCCGGGCGTGGGCCAGGGTCGCAAAGGGCTTCTGCGGGCTCAAGCCGTCGTTCTGGTCGCTGCCGTCGGGGCTGACATAAAACGCGGTCATCACATCGGGCAGATCCGCCGCCCGGGCAAGCTCCGGCAGCATGCCGAAGACGAGGAGGACGGCGAGCGCCAGAGCCAGGATTCTGTTTCTCATTTTCATAGCAATTCTCCTTCGCATGGATTTGCAAGGGGGTCTAAGCCCAGTATATACCCCTTCCGTGGGCATTGCAATGCGGTTTTTTTCTGCATGTGTTTGCTTTTTTTCCGTTCTCCATGTATACTGCAATCAGACCCACGGGAAAGGAGCGGAGCGGATGTTTCTCACGCAGGAGGGGATGCGGCTTCATATGAAGCTGGATATGCCCGCCGACAGCCCGGCGCGCTGTCCGCTGGTGATCGTCATCCACGGCTTCACCGGGCATATGGAAGAGCGGCACATCCTGGCCGTATCCCAGGCCATCCGGGATGCCGGCTGCGCTGCGCTGCGGGTGGATATGTACGGCCATGGCGGCAGCGACGGCGATTTCACCCGCCATACCCTTGCGCATTGGCTGCGCAATGCCCGGGCGGTGATCGACTATGCCCGAAGCCTGGATTTTGTGACAGAGCTGTACCTCTGCGGCCATTCCCAGGGCGGCCTCACCGCCATGCTGGCCGGAGCGATGATGCGGGAGCACATTGCCGGCCTGATCCTCCTGTCGCCGGCATGGATGATCCCGGCGCAGGCGAGAGAGGGCGTCTTTCTGGGCGTGCGCTTCGATCCGGACAGGATCCCTGCGGCCCTTGCCCCCTGGGGCCTGGACGGGAGCTACCTGCGCGTGGCCCGGACGATCCGTGTGGAGGAGGCCATCGACCGCTACGACGGCCCGGTGCTCCTTGTCCACGGCACCGAAGACGCAACGGTGGACGTCCGCTGCGGGCGCCTGGCTGCCAGCCGCTACCGCAGTGCTGCCTTTGTGCCCATTGCCGGCGATACCCACTGCTACGACCGCCATCTGGAGGAGGTTGCCCGGGCGGTGACCGACTGGCTGCGCCGGCGGACGGCGCACGGACAGCAGGGATCCCGTTGCTGAGGGCAAAAAAACGGAGAAAGCAGAAAACCATGCTTTCTCCGGTATGTTGTCTCCGATCCGCCGGCGGGGAAGGCGGGGATGGGTCAGATGCAGTATTCGTTGCCAGACTGTGCGGCGCGCATGAAATCGGCCAGGCAGTATGACCCGGCATACTTCCTGATCACTTCGTCCAGACCGCGCCAGAATTCCAGGGTCCGGCATTCTGCGGCGCGGGGGCAGGGAAGTGCGCCGTCCTCCAGACAGGCCACAGGCGCAAGACTGCCCTCCATCAGGCGCAGGATGTCACCGATGTTGATCCGCTCCGGGTCCAGGCACAGCCGATAGCCGCCGCCCTTGCCCCGGACGCCGGTCACGATCTTGGCCTTTACCAGCTCCTTGACAATGCTCTCGAGATACTTTTCCGAGATTTCCTGCCGCTGGGCGATTTCCTTGAGGGGAATGTAATCGGTCGCCCCGTGCTCGGCCATGTCGATCAGCACCCGCAGCGCGTAGCGGCCCTTCGTTGAAATCAGCATTTGTTTCACCTCTATTTCCTATTATACCAGAGGGCAAATATGAATTCAACAGAAAAATCACAAAAAACCGGAAAAAGCTGCCAATAAACGGCTGCCGCCTGCACAGCCGCGCAGATTTCCGCATCAAAGATAAGAAAGGGAGATACGACCATGGATCTTTCACGCATTGAGAAAATGGAAGCCTGTCTGAACAAATGCACCGCCGCGACGAAGGCGCTGAACGAACAGCTCGACGGGGTGGAGGCGCTGGGCGACGCCGCCGCCGACCTGTTCGCCTACTACGGCAGCGAAAGCTGGTACCGGGACAGGGAGGGGACGCTGCCGGAGGGCGTGGCCGCCGGCGTGCTGTCGGAGGACCTGGTCTACGATCAGATCACCGAGCTTCGGGATACCGCTTTCCGGATGCTCCGACTGGCGACGGACATGCTGCAAAACTGGATATGACGCCGCGCCAGCGCGCTGAACAGGCCCGCCCGACATAGAGGGCGGGCCTGCTTTTAAAAGATTATGGCATATTTAGTGATTTTTTGTTGATAAATGCACAAGATAATGATATAATCAAATAGATAAGCAAACAGGCTTTTTCGACGGCCGGCGCCGCCGGACGCCTTTGATAATATGGAGAGATCACTATGGCATATACAGACGCACAACGCAACACCAGAGCCCGGAGCGCGGGCAGCAGTCCCCGCGGAGCCTCCCGCCAAAGGACTGCCCCGGGCCGCACCCCCCTGCGCCAGATCCTGTCGAGATGGCTGCTTGGCATCGCGATCTTCTACGATGAGCTGGTATTCAAGTTTTCCACCTCGGTCCGGCCGGCGGGCTTCAACCTGCTGCTCATTCTGCTGTTCAGCGCTGTGCTTGGCATGGTCCTCTGGCTGATCGCCTCCATCGCCAAAACCCGCAGGGGCAACCGGAAGATCAAGCGGATCATGCTCCTGATCATCCCCCTGCTGTTCTGCATTGAGTACTTCATCTACCGCCAGTTCAAGGTCTTTTACGATCTTCATACGATCTTCAACGGCGCAGGCCATATGCTCACGGGCTTCATGAAGGAGACGCTCAAGCTGGTGTTCAGCGCCGGCGGCCTGTGGCACATCTTCCTGTTCTATATTCCGGCGATCGTGTACTTCCTGTTTGGCATGCGGCTGGATTCCTGCAAGCCGCCCCGGCGGGGACTTCGGCTCAGCCTTGCCCTCCAGGGGGCGATCCTGTTCCTGGCTGCCCTGCTGCTGGTGCGCGTGGTGCCGGTGTATCACAATGCCCATTCCGCCCGGTATAATTTCCAGAACGCGGTGGATAATTTCGGCCTGATGACCGGCGTCCGCCGGGATATCCGGAACAATCTCTTCGGATCCAAAAAGGTGGGCTTCGAGACGGAGCAGGCCGAAGACACCGAAACCGGCGCGGGCGAGGAAGCGGAGCAGACCGACGCTGCTCAGACCGATTCCCACGCCGGCGCTGCCAAGCCCGCCGCGCCCGTCTCCTACGGCTATAACAAGCTGGACATCGACTTCAAAGCTCTGGCAGAGGAGGCAAGCGGCACCGCGGCGGAGATGGACGAGTATGTGGCCACGCTGAAGCCGACGAAGCAGAACGAGTATACCGGGCTGTTCAAGGGAAAGAACCTCATCATGATCACCGCCGAAGCCTTCAGCGCCGAGGTCATCGATCCCAAGCTGACCCCCACCCTCTATCGCCTGGCCACCAAGGGCATCAATTTCACAGACTATACCCAGTCCACCACCGCGGGCACCACCGGCGGCGAATATGCCCATATCTTCGGCATGCTGCCCACCGACGGCGGCAGCTCCATGAACGACACCGTGGGCCACAACAACTACTACACCATGGGCAGTCAGCTCAACCGTCTGGGCTACTACGGCAAAGCCTATCACAACAACACCTATACCTATTATGACCGGGATGTGACCCACGTCAACCTGGGCTATTCCGACGGCTATATGGGCTACGGCAACGGCATGGAGGAGTTCGTCACCAAGGCGTGGCCGGAGAGCGATCTGGAGATGTTCCAGGGCACCCTGCCCACCTATATCGACAAGGAGCATTTCAACATCTACTATATGACCGTCAGCGGTCACAACAATTATTCTCCCTCTGAGAACGACATGACAGAAAAGCACTGGGACGAGGTGCAGGACCTTCCTTATTCCGACGACGTCAAGGGTTATATCGCCTGCAATCTGGAGCTGGAGGCGGGACTGAGCTACCTGGTGAGCGAGCTGGAGAAGAAGGGCATCGCCGACGATACCGTCATCTGCATGACCGCCGACCATTTCCCCTACGGCCTGGACCACGACGCCGCCCTGGGCAATATGCCGCTGCTGTCAGAGCTCTACGGCTATGAGGTCAACGATTATTTCCAGCGCGATCACAACCGCCTGATCATCTGGTGCGGCAGCCTGGAGAAGCAGGCGCCCATCGTGGTAAACGATCCCGTGTCCTGTGTGGATATCCTGCCGACGCTGTCGAATCTGTTCGGCCTGGAATTCGACTCCAGACTGATGCCGGGCCGGGACGTGTTCTCCGATTCCGATCCTCTGGTCTGGACCCTGTTCTGGGACTGGAAGACGGATCTCGGCACCTATATCGCCGCCACCAATACCTTTACCCCCGTCAGCGAGGATGTACAGATCCCGGAGGACTATGTGGAGCGAATCAACGCCATCGTTTCCAACAAAATCTCCTACTGCAAGGGCTGCCTGAGCTGCGATTATTTCGGCCATGTGTTCGGCGATGGATGATAATGATGCGGAAAAATTGGAAATAAATTATCATGTTGTATTGACTTTTAAGGCCAATTCACGTATAATCACTCGATAAGAGCACATGGCGCGGGAACGGCTTGCCGCTGCGCTGTGCGTAGAAAGGGAGATAGACATGCGATTTTATCTGGCGCTTTGGGCTGCCAAGCTGTGCGCCGTTGTAATACGTCTGATTGCGAAGGACCGCGGCACCAACCTGCCCGGCGAGCTGGCGCTGAAGCTGGATCCCCGGTTTGTGGCTCATATCAAGGGCATTGATCCCGCCAAGGCGGTATTTATCACCGGCACCAACGGCAAGAGCACCAGCACCAATATGATCCATCACGTGCTGTCCCGGTCCGGCTGCGCCGTGAGCGCCAACCTTATGGGCGCGAACCTCCTGTCCGGCGTGGCCACCGCGCTGATCGCCGACTGCAGCCTGGGCGGTCGCTTCCGCAAGGAATATGTGGTCATGGAGACGGACGAGCGCTTCCTCAAGTTCATCCGGGAGCAGCTTCCTGCCAAATATGTCTGCGTCACCAACATCCAGCGCGACCAGTGCCAGCGCAACGGCGAGCCCTCCTATATCGTGGGCCGCGTTTCCCAGGCTCTGGATGACAGCGCGACTCTCTTTGCCAATGCCGACGAGCCCAATGCCAGCTCCCTGCGGGCATTCGCGGGCCGCACGGTCACCTACGGCGTGGCGGAAAACGCCCGTTCCTTCGACAAGGAGGATGACTTCTTCGGCGTGGGCATGCCCTGCCCCAAGTGCCATAACCCCGTGCGATTCTCTAAATACAACGTGGCGAATATCGGCCCCTTTGCCTGCACGGTGTGCGGCTTCGGCGGAGAGCGGCCGGATTATCTGGCGGAGGATATCGATTTTGAGGGCAAGACCTTCTGCGTGGACGGCGTCCGCTATGCCATGAACTTCAATATGCCCTACTTTGTCTACAGCTATGTGCTGGCAGTGGGTGTGGCCCGGGAGCTGGGCCTGGCGGAGGAGAAGATCCAGGCCGCCATGGAGGCCTTTGTGAACATCCGCGGCCGCCTGGAGAACCGCACCCTGGCGGGCAAGCGGCTGCACTATATCAAGATGAAGCAGGAGAACCCGGAGACCATGCAGTCCTCCATAAATCTGATCAGCCAGGATCCGCGGGAGAAGATTTTCATGATGGGCTTTGACGAGTACCTGGATTTCTATCCGCCCCTGGTCATTTCCCATTATCTCTTCGATTGCGACCTGCGGGCCCTCAAGCGCTCCGGTGTGAACAAGTGCCTGCTGATGTCCGAGGCGATGGGCCGCTCCTGCGCTGTGCGCTTTGCCTATGACGGCTTCGAAGAAAAGGATCTCATCGCCCTGCCCGACAACCGGGAGGAGACCCTGACCGCCGTTCTGAAGGATCTGCCCGGCGACGACGTGTATCTCGTTGAGGAGATCCCCTACTTCAAGGTAAGGAGGATGGCGTAAATGGACAATTTTGAACGCTTCCAGGCGGTTCGCGCCGGCAGCCGCAAGGATCAGAAGCGCCTTCTGAACCACACAGTGCTTGGCCTGAGCGAAGAGCAGCGCGGCATTCATGTGGCGTGGATGTTCCCGGATGTGCTGAATCTGCACGGCGGCAGGGGAGACCTGATGGCGATCATGCACATCAGCTGTCTGATGGGCATTCCCTGTGAGATCCGCCGCGTGGATACGCTGATCGAGCCGATCCCCTTTGACTGGGCCGACCTGCTCTATTTCCCCAG
>CADBKB010000044.1 GCA_902795095.1 Oscillospiraceae bacterium | reverse complement strand
GTATTCCATATCCGTGAAATTGAGCTGCTTGTTCATCCCCTTCACCTCAACTCGATTATACCATATCCTTTGTGCCGATTAAATCATCGGTTACTTTAGGGGAGCTGGCGCGAAGCGCCTGAGAGGTCACTCCCGCCGCAGCGGAAAACGCTCTCGTCCTTCGTAAACTCTCGTCCTCCGTCCCCCGTCCCCCGTAAACTCCCGCCGGGGATCCAATGGGGCGGAGCCCCTTGGCCGTGAGGAGGGGTCCCGGGGAACCTTTATGGAATGGTTCCCCGGGCGCGTCTTTCCCCCATTTCTCCGCGCTGAGAAATGGGGTCGCGCCGCAGCGCGAAAAGCCCCCGTCCAAACCCCCGTCCCGCCGCAGTGAGCAATCCACGGGCCTTCTACGGATTCGCCGTTTGCGTTTGCTTTTCGCTAAAACCGCCAAAGGGAACCTATCCCGAAGGCGGTTCCCTTTGGAATCCTTCCCCATCGGCCAGGGGGCTGCGGCCCCCTTGAGATCCCCCGGGGTTTACGATGGACGAGGGACGAGGGGCCGCTGCGGCGGGACGGGGAAAGTAAATAAGCCCGGCGCGTACCATGGTGATGGCGGTGCGTGCCGGGTTTGTGTTTATTCTGTATTATATCTTCAGCTTATCTTCGAGACGGTATTCCCTGTCTCCGTTCAGGCAATCCAGGAAGTATTCCCATTCCGCCGGCGGTATCTCCTCCTCCCCCGCTGCGTAATGCAGGAGGGAGAAGTATGCGTCCGCCGCAAGCCTGTCCTCCGATTCGTATATCTTCGTGCAATCGACGCTTTTTGCCAGCGCGTCCGCCAGCGCTTCGCCGCCCTGGCCCTGACGGAGGACCGCGCTGATCAGGCGTTTGAACTCCTCATAAAACATACGACGTCCCCTATCCTCTCTTGATCGAATGCAAATATCGGATCGCATCCACCGCATGGTCTCCCCAGTGATGGCGAAATCCGAAGCTCCATTCAAACGCCGCATTGCCGACCTTCCCTCTGTCATATTCCTCGATCCCTCTTTGCAGATCCGAAGCGATATCAGCTAGATCATCCACGAGGGAACCGCAAACCGGTTCTTCCAAAACATTCGGGTCCGATACCATCCAATAGTAGGGCGAGTCTTTTTCGCCCAGCCGGACCTTCATCGCTTCTCCCTGCCGGACAGCCCTCTCCGTCTCCGGTTCCGGCTCTGGCAGGTTCTGGGCAGCAATATAGAGCTTCATCAGCCGCTCCACAAGAGATGCTGCGGAATCTCCGGAAATCTCGGTGTTCATGATGTATTCGAGGTATGCCTTCGCAAGGGCATAGAAAGTTTCCAGCTTATCCATATTTCATTCTTCCTAACCGAGTGAATCGATCTCATGACAGCACTTGTCACCCCTATCTCCCGTCGTCGGGCGGGAAGACGGACAAGGGGCGTATTCCATGAATACATGCTCCTCCGTGCGGTCATATTCCCGGAAGGAGCACTTTTCGTAAACATGGATCGCCCTGCTGTTATTCGGATTGGTCCTCAAAAAGATCCGGCGCAGATTCAGCTGCTTCATCCCGTACTCGGTGACGGCCCGGACGGCTTCGGTGCCATATCCCCGATCCTGCATCTCTGCGGTGATGGCGATCCCCAGCTCACCGGTGCCGTCAGCTACATCCATCAGCTCCACATTCCCGATGAACCTGCCGCTTTTCTTTTCAAGCATGGAAAAAACGGGGACCTTATCTGCCAGCTTTTTCTGTACCCATCGGATCTCCTGCTCCTCGGTAAAGGGCTCGTGCCAGCCGCCGATGAACTTCTCCACATGCTCAATATCGTTGACCATTATAAGATAATCCTGGACCAGACGCTCCGATACCGCAACAAACCGAATATTCTCGGATTCAAAAATCTGTTTCATACCGCTATCCTCGCCAAGCTTGAAATTTTCGCAAGTATAGCAGCAGCGGCCACATCATGTCAATATCCTCATAGTATACCGCCAAATCTCCACTCCCACAAAAAAACAGAGGGAAAAGCCCCTTACGGGGTCTTTCCCTCTGTCTGCTCTTTGATTCTCCTGCGGAAACTCAGGCCTTGGCCATAGCTTCCTTCAGGGCCTTCTTGGTCTGCTCCCGCTCCGCCGACTCGATGGCGGTGGGCTTGAAGATCAGGCTGAAGACGATGGTGCAGATGGCGGCGACCACCACGGCGGCATAGGTCTCGGTGATGGCGAAGGAGCCGATCTTGATGGGATAGCTGCCGGTGGCCAGCTTGATGGCCACCCAGCCCACGGCCACGATGGCGGTGAGGATCATGGCCCAGATGGCGCCCTTGCCGCTGGCCTTCTTCCAATAGATGCCGAAGAGCACCACGATGAAGAGCGCTCCGCGGAGGGAGTAGGCCGCGTAGACCAGCTCCAGCACGGTGGAGGCCTTCCACAGGAAGATGGCGCCGGCGCAGCAGATGATGCCGGAGATGGCGGTGGTGATGCGGCCCATTTTCAGGACCTGCTCGTCGCTGGCTTCGGGATGGAGGACCCGCTGATACACGTCGCGGGTGACCATGGTGCCGGAGGCCAGGATGATGGGGCTGACGGTAGAAAGCACAGCCGCCAGGATGGCAGCCAGCACGAGGCCGCCGGCCACGGGGTTCATGCCCCGCATCATCAGCTCGGGCAGCGCGCTCTTGCCGGCAGCGGCCACGTCCATGCCCTGCAGCAGGTCGCCGTTTTCATACATGACGCGGGCGGCCATGCCCAGGGTGGCAGTGAAGAAGCCGAAGGGAGCCGCCACGAAGGCGGTGATGATGCAGGCCTTGCGGGCCTGCTTGGCATTCTTGGAGCTCAGCACGGGCTGCAGGCCGGCCTGGGCCGTGCAGGCGCCCAGCAGGGACGCGATGATCCAGCTGGAGACCTTGCTGCCGCCGATGGTGAACATATTCCAGAAGCTGCCGCCGTTGTCGGCCTGGAGGTTGGAGATGCCGGTCTTGAATGCATCCATGCCGCCGGCGCGGCTCACGGCGATGACCATGGCGATGATGACGCCCACATACATGACGATCAGATGCATCACGTTTGTGGAGGCCACGGCGTTCATGCCGCCCGCCAGGGTATAGACGATGAAGATGACGGCGAAGGCGATGGCACTGATCCAGAAGGGGATCCCCAGGAGGCTCTCGCCCAGCTTGCCGGCGGCGATCATCTGGCTCAGGCCCACCGCCAGCATGACGATGGTGAGGATGATGCAGCTCACGGTGCGGGCATGTACGCCGAAGAACTTCTCGATGATGCCGGGGACTGTGCCGGTCTCCAGGGAGCGGAAGAGCTTGGCGAAGAGGAGGCCCAGGAACAGGACGCCGATGCCGTTGGCGATGGTGTACCACCAGCCGGACAGCCCGTAGCGGAAGCCGTACTCGCTGACGCCGGTGGTGGCGGTGCCGCCCAACCATTCGCCGGTGGAGGCGCAGACGATGGCGAAGGTGGAGAGAGCGACGCCGGTGAAGGCTGCCGCGCTCTTGGTCTTCCGGCCGGACATCAGGCCGATGACCACCGTCAGGATGAAGTAGATGATGATAATAATGAGCTGAATGGACATTACTTTCTATTTCCCCCCATATTCAGGTATTCCGCATTTTCCTTGCCCTCTGGCGGAATGCCGGGGAAGGGCTCGGGAGGGGTCCTTCCCCGGACTTTGGTTCCTCTCTCAGGCGTCCTCCATGTTCCGGATCACGTCGGGAACGATGATGTCGCAGTCGGTGATGGCCTTGATGCTCTCCACGGTCTCGCCGGGAGCCAGCTCTTCCAGGACCATGCCTTCCTTGGTGAAGTGGAACACGCACTTTTCCGTGACCACATAGTTCACCACGCCCACGCCCGTCAGGGGCAGCGTGGTCTTGCGCACGATCTTGGATTTGCCGGTCTTGTCGCAGTGGACGGTCATGACGATGGTATTCTTGGCGCCGGTGACCAGGTCCATGGCGCCGCCCATGCCGGCGGCGGCCTTGCCGGGGATCATCCAGTTGGCCAGGTTGCCCTCCTGGTCCACCTCGTAGGCGCCCAGGACGGTGTAGTCCACATGGCCGCCGCGGATGTAGCCGAAGGAGGTGAAGGAGCTGAAGCAGCAGCTGCCGGGACGCATCCCGCTGGGGGAGCCGCCGGCGTCCACCACGTCCAGGTCGATGGGCTCGCCCTCTTTGGGCGTGCCGGTCATACCGATGATGCCGTTCTCAGACTGGAACCAAACGTCGATGCTGGGGTCGATGTAGGCCATGCACATGGTAGGCATGCCGATGCCCAGGTTCACCAGGTCGCCGTCCTTGAAGAACTTAGCGGTACGCTTCGCAATAAACTGTTTCGCATCCATTTCCTTAACCCTCCACTTTCCGGGCCTGCACGACCATATCCACCAGCGCGCCGGGGGTATTGATCGTGTCGGGATCCAGTTCGCCGACTTCCACGATCTCCTCCGCCTCGCAGATGACCCAGTCGGCTGCGGTGGCAAAGGGCTCGTTGAAGTTGCGGGCGGTGCGGTGATACACCACGTTGCCCATCTTGTCCGCCTTCCAGGCGTGGATGAAGCACACGTCGCCGTGGAGGGGAAGCTCCAGGATGAAGCGCTTGCCCTTGATGGGATCGTCGGCGGTGACGAACTTATACTGTCCGGCCTCGTCGTCCCACTCCAGCAGCTGCTTGCCCTCCTGCATGGGGGTGCCCACGCCGGTGGGGGTCAGGATGCCGCCGATGCCGGCACCGCCGGCCCGGGTCTTTTCGCAGAGGGAGCCCTGGGGCACGAAGGTGATGTTGATCTCGCCGGCCACGACCTTCTCCACGGTCTCGGTGTTGTTGCCGATGTGGGAGCAGGTGATGTGCTTGATGCGGTTGTCATGGACAAGGCGGCCGATGCCCTGGCCCTTGATGCTGGTGTTGTTGGAGATGATGTTCAGGTCCTTGACGCCCTTCTGCATCAGACCGTCGATCAGCGTCTCGGAGACGCCGCAGTTCACAAAGCCGGGAAGCAGGACCGTCATGCCGTCGAAGCACTTCTCCATGGCCTGCTCCAGGGTCACAACTTTAGACTTAGCCAATTTATCCTATCTCCTCTACGATCACTCGGTATAGGTCACCGGGTAGGTTTTTTCGTCCTTCAGGCAGTTGCGCTTGATGCCCAGGATCTCGCGGGCTTCCTGCGCGGTGGCGATCTCGCGGCCGGCCAGCTGGCTCAGCTTCACGGCCCGCTCCACCAGGCGGAGGTTGGTGGCGATGTCCTTGGTGCCGTCGGGGTTCTTGCCGTACATGACGTTGTCTTCCAGACCCACGCGCAGGCCGTCGCAGCCCAGGGCCAGGCCGGCCAGCATCATGGGCATATGGCACTTGCCGATGCCGGAGACGGACCAGGTGGCGCCCGCAGGCAGCTTGCCCACCAGGAAGGCCAGGTTCTCGGTGGTACCGGGCATGGAGCCGCCGACGCCCATGATGAACTGGATGTGGGGAGGCTGGGGGATGTTCCACTTGTTGACGTAGTACATGACGCTGTCGATGTGGCCGGTGTCAAAGACCTCGAACTCGGGCTTGATGTCCTGCTTCACGACTTCTTCGCTCAGCTTGTTCAGGAAGCGGGGGCTGTTCTCGAAGATATAGGAGTTGGCCCAGTTGATGGTGTTGGGGTCGAAGGAGCACATCTCGGGCTTCAGAGCGCCCAGGTGCTGCAGCCGCTTGTAATCCTCGTACTCGCCGCCGGAGGTGGTGAGGTTGATGATGATGTCCACATTGGCCTTATCGCAGGCTTCCCGGGTCATCTCCACCGCGTCGGTGAAGGCCTTGAGGCTCATGGACTTGTAGCCGATCTGCATCTCGCCATTGACCATCTTGTCCTCGCGGACATGGATGTGGGCGATGCTGGCGCCGGCCTTGGCACATTCGACGATCTGCTCGGACAGCTCCTTGGCCGTGTAAGGCACGGTGGGGGCCTGGGCCTTCTTGGTGCCGGCGCCGCAGAGGCAGACCTGGATCATGATCTTATTGGTTTTGGACATTTTCTTTCGTTCCTTTCCGTTCCCGTCGCTCAGACCGGGTCATCCATGAATTTTTTCGCCAGCCGGAAAACCTCGAACAGCTGCTTATCCCGCTTGGCCTTCAGGGCCTCGATGTCCTGGCCGGTGTAATCGTAGAAGCCCTTGCCGCTCTTGATGCCCAGGTTGCCGGCATCCACCAGAGCTTCCAGGGTCTTGGGCATCTCGTCGCCGTGCTCGGGCATGGTATAGCTGTGGTTGCGGTAATTGTTGGCGGTCATATCCAGGCCGCCGAAGTCGGCCCGCTTCAGCAGGCCCAGCACCACGGCCCGGGGGATGAAGCTGGCCTTGGCAGCCAGGTCGATGCCCTCGGCGTCGCAGTAGCCGTTGTCCAGAAGGAAGAAGACCTCCCGGTTCAGGCACTGCTGGAGGCGGTTGACGATATAGCCCTTGATGAACTTCTTCATCAGGACGGCGGTCTTGCCGCACTTCTGCAGCATCTTCACGGCGATGTCGGCGTATTCCTGGGGCGCCTGCTCGCTCTTGACCACTTCCACCAGGGGGATCAGCTGGGGAGGCGCATACCAGTGGCAGATGAGCTGCTGGGGCAGGAGCTTGGCCGGTACGACCTCGAAAATATTCATGGCGGAGGTATTGGAGGCGACGATCACGTCGGAAGGCAGGATCTCGGCCAGCTGCGCATACAGCTCTTCCTTGGCTTCCCGCTTTTCCACGATGGTCTCCATGACGAAGTCCGCGCCGGCAACGGCGGCGGGGACGGTCAGCTCAAAATGGGTGCGGGCGTAGATCTTGTCCACGTCCTCGGGCTTGATCTCTCCCTCTTCAGCGAAGGTCTTCAGGCTGGCGTAGAGGCTGGCCTTGGCCTTCTCCCGGGTGGACTCGCTGCGAGTCCACATGACGACCTCGTAGCCGCCCATGGCAAAGGTCTGGGCGATGCCGGGGCCCATGGTGCCGGCGCCGAGCACGGCGATCTTTTTGATATCCTCAAAAGTTTTCATGCGTACTTTTGGTTCCCGGCGGGGAACCACTCCTTTTCCGATCAAAAAAGATGGATGGATGCTGTGCATCCGTTCCCTGGCCGGGGTTTAAGAGGCCCCGGCCGGGGAACCGAATAAGCTCAAATTAGAAGCTGCCCTCTTCCCAGGCGACGAGACGGACCATGCCGCCGTCGGCCGCTTCGCAGCGGAAGGGGAACGCGGCGATGATCATGCGCTTGCCGGTGACCTGGTCGATGTCGCCGCCGGCATTCTCGATGGCCATGAGGCCATGCTGGCCGAAGAGGCGGTGGCAGGGCTCATAGTCGGGGTAGTCCACGTCGATGTCGCGGCCGGTGGCCAGCTTGTAGTTGTTGGCCAGCCAGGGCATCTGCTCCTTGGCGGGGCAATGCCACACGACGGAGTCGGAGGCGCCGTAGGTGCCGGCGATGGCCTTGATCTTCTTTTCGTACATCAGCCACTTGGCCAGTTCGGGGCCGTTGCCGGGATAGTAGTTGAAGTACTTGTCGTTGTTGATGCGCCAGTAGCGATGGAAGCCGGTGTTCAGCACCACGAAGTCGTTGGGGCGGATCTCCAGGCCGTCCTTGTCCAGGGCCTTCTGCACGTCCTCGGGGGTGATGATGTGCCAGATGGGGCCCTGCTTCACGCCGGGGATCTCGGCATAGTCGCCCATCTTGGCGGGGTCGCCGCCGGCGGCGTTGAAGGCCTTCTCAAATTCGTCGTACATCCAGGTCAGGTCCACGATGACGCCGGTGCCGATGGCATGCTCCAGCTTCATCTCGGCCAGAGTGTAGCCGTAGCGGGCCCGGTCCACCTCTTCCTCATGGAGGGTGTGGTTGGGGGCGTCGCAGTGGGTGGCGGCATGGAGGGTGCCGGTGTAGGTGTTGGTGCGCTTATGGAAGCGCTCCAGGTACTGGCCGCGGGGGAACTGCAGGTCGGCGCGGGCGCCGGGGAAGGGCCACAGGGGGGTGTCCCAGCCCCAGGGCTGGCTCAGGTCCCAGATCTTGGTCATTTTGTCGGTCTCAAGATAGAGCTTGGACTTGTCGAGAGGCATGTACGCCATGATAGGTTCCTCCTATTTCGTATTTTTTTGTTTTATTGAAATCCATTGGTTTTCTATGGTATACTGGTGGGAAAGGGGGTGCTGGGCATGCGCTACAAGATCGGAGACGTTTCCCGGATCCTGGGGATCAGCGCGGACCTGCTGCGGTATTACGAGAAAAAGGGCGTGGTCCGGCCGCAGAAGGACCAGAACAACGACTACCGGTATTATGATACCTGGGACATCAATTTTCTCATCGACTGCCTCTGGTTCAAGCATTTCGGCTTCGGCATCCCGCAGGTGGCCTACATGGTGACGGACTGTTACCACGGGGACCTTATATCCCTGCTGGACGAGAAGAGCGACCAGATGGCCTCCGAAATACGCAAGCAGGAGCAGCTGCTGGCCCGGCTCCGGGAATACCGGGAGGCCGTGGAGCGGGTGAAGGCGGGGCTGGGCGTCTGCGACATCCAGGATTCCCCGGAGCTCATCTGCTACCTCAACCGCTTCAATTACAGCTACAACTACACGCCGGAGATGCAGAGGCTCAGCCGGCAGTGGCAGGAGTATATGCCCTTCACCCAGCGCTATTTCGAGATACCCCAGGAGGGTCTGATGGGCGACGGGGCCGATTTCGCCTGGGGCTTCAGCCTGCGCACGCCCTATGCCGAGGAGCTGGATGTGCAGGTCAAGCCGCCGGTGAAAAGGCTGCCCAGCCGCCGCTGCATCCATTCCGCCTTCCGCAGCGCCGGGAAAAACGCCTTTACGCCCAGGCACCTCAGCTTTCTGCTGGACTTTGCCAAGGAGCAGGAGCTGAAGATCGCCGGGAACGCCATGGGCACCCTGGTCTGCTCCGTCCGGGAGGAGGGCAGCAACGACCTCACCGGATACTTTGAAGTATGGCTGCCCGTCGAAGACGAGGCTTACGAAAATTAGTCAAATCACAGCCTTTGGCTGCGATTTGAGGGGGATCGCACTCCGCTCCCCGCACTCGCTTCGCTCGCACAGTCCGCTCCGTGAGCGGGATTTTTCGCCCGGCGCATGTCCGTGCGAAAAATGATTCCGACTTTCTTCGCGCCTGCGGGCGCGAACTCTGCGAGGCTTTGTTTTCGGTCTCCCCCGCTCCGCTCACGCGGAGCGGGGGTTTTCGTTGGGACTCAGCCGATGGCGGTCAGGCCGCCGTCGGGATAGAGCAGGTTGCCGGTGAGGAAGTCGGAAGCGGGGGCGGCCAGGAACAGGGCGGTGCCCACGCAGTCGTCGGGGTCGGACATCCGGCGCAGGGGCAGATTGGCGGCCTGCTTCTCCAGATACTCGTCCACGGTGATGCCGGCTTCCTTGGCGCGCATCTCGAAGACCTTGGTCATCATGGGGGTCTTCATGATGTTGGGGCCGAAGGCGTTGACGGTGATGCCGAAGGGGCCGAACTCGGAGGCCAGCTGCTTGGTCAGCATATCCACGGCGCCCTTGGCGGCGCAGTAGGCGGCGTTGCCGGGGCCCTTGGTGGCGATGCGGCCGCGGACGGAGGAGACGTTGACGATCTTGCCGTAGCCGTGCTCCTTCATGTACTTGCCGAAGTGCTTGCAGGTCATGAGGATGGAGGCTACGTCGTCGTGCATGACGGCGTCAAAGACGTCCATGGGGAACTCGAGGGCGGGGAACTTCTTGTTGACGCCCTGGGAGTTGACCAGGATGTCGATGTGGCCGAAGTCGGCGTTGGCCTGCTTGGCAACGGCTTCCACCTGGTCTTCCTTGCCGGCGTCCATGACGTAATACTTGAATTCCTTGCCGGTGGCAGCCTTCAGGTCCTCGCAGGCGGCCTTCAGCTTCTCTTCGGTACGGGAGGCGATGCACACGCCCGCACCCGCTTCGGCAAAGGCCTGCGCAACCAGCTTGCCCAGTCCGCCGGCGCCGCCGACGATCATGGCGTTCTTTCCGCTGAGGTCAAAAAGCTTCGTGAAGTCCATAACAGAAATCTCCCTTCTGAAAATTGAAATTACTGGATAGGGTCTCTTTCAAGAGGTCTCAAAGAGGCTGCTCCCCGCGGCAGCGGTGCGCAGATTGCGCAGTCAGGATTTTCGTCAGGTCGTCATACTTTGTGTATTCCCGAGGATTTTCGGGCGGCATGGCGGAAATCATGCAAGCAAGATGTGTGCCGGGGTCGCGGGGTGCTGCCTCAATACTCAGTCACACATCTCGATGACGGTGGCCTGGCCCATGCCGCCGGCGATGCAGAGGGTGGCAAGGCCGTACTTCAGGCCGCGGCGCTTCATCTCGTACATGAGGGTGATGATGATGCGGCTTCCGGAGGAGCCCACGGGATGGCCCAGGGCCACGGCGCCGCCGTTGACGTTGATGATGTCCATCTTGTCTTCCCAGTGGAGCATCTTGATGCAGCCCAGAGCCTGGGCGGCAAAGGCCTCGTTGAGCTCGATGAGCTGGATGTCGTCGATGGTGAGCCCGGCGTCCTTCAGAGCCTTGGGTACGGCGTAGACGGGGCCGAGGCCCATCTTCTGAGGATCGGCGCCGGCGACGCCCATGCCGATGATCTTGGCAATGGGCTTCAGGCCCAGCTCCTTGGCCTTCTCGGCGCTCATGAGGGTCAGCACGCTGGCGCCGTCGTTGCGGCCGGAGGAGGAAGCGGCGGTGACGGTGCCGGTGAGGGCGGTGTCGTTCCACAGCTTGCCGTCGTCGGTATGCTTGATATTGAAGCAGGGCTTCAGCTTGGCCATCTTCTCCAGGCTGGTGTCACGCTTGGGGAACTCGTCGGTATCGAAGACGATGGGGGGCTTTTTGCGGCCCTGGGGCACGGTGATGGGCACGATCTCTTCCTTGAAGCGGCCCGCGTCGATGGCTTCGATGGCCAGGCGCTGGCTGCGGTAAGAGAACTCATCCTGCTCCTCGCGGGTGATGCCCATGCTCTCGGCGATGTTCTCGGCGGTGGCGCCCATGTTGTAGCGGCCGTACATCTCGGTGGGCTGGCTGCGGAACTGCCCCTCCGTGACGGCGTCCACCAGCTCGGTGGTGCCGGTGCCGACGCCCCAGCGGGCGTTGCGGATGTAAAAGACGGCGTTCGACATGCTCTCGGTGCCGCCGGCGAGGACGACGTCGCTGACGCCGGTCATGATCTGCATGGCGCCGTTCTGCACGGCGGTCATGCCGGAGGCGCACTGACGCATGACGGTGTGGGCGCTGGCGGACTCGGGGATGCCGACCTTCAGCGCGGCCATGCGGGCGATGTTGGGCTCGTCAGAGGTCTGGCGGCACTGGCCCATGATGACCTCGTCGATCTGCTTGGGATCGACGCCGCTGCGGTCGAGGATGCCCTGCATGACGCAGCAGGCGAGGTCATAGGCGCTCACGGGGCGGAGGGAACCGCCGAAGGAACCGACCGCGGTGCGGCAGGCCTCGACGATGACGACGTTTCTAAGCTCCATTGGAATCAATCTCCCTTCTTATGGTAAACAAATAGCCGATTGTATAATAGTCGGCAATGTAAAAAGCGGATAATCAAGGTTTTTGACGGGGCTTTGCCTCGGCAAAAACACTTACAAGGCGAAGCGGGAGCGAGCCCTCGCGCCGACCAACCGAGGCGTCTCCCGCAAGCCGAGGGTGATAAGCGCG
>CADBKB010000043.1 GCA_902795095.1 Oscillospiraceae bacterium | reverse complement strand
TTCGAGCGCGGCGGCGAGAAGAACTGGAAGAAGATCATCGACCTCGTGCGCACCGACTGCCGCGACGTTGAGAAGATGATGGACGAGGTTTACCTCTGCGAGTACGAGGGCGGCCTGTTCAACGGCGGCGCCGCGCAGATGGAGCGCCCCAACGCCTTCATCATCCAGCAGGGCCGCGCCGCTGAGAGCGTCCTGATGGAGATCGTCAAGAAGATCCTTGCCGCCCGTTATCCCGGCAAGGTGTTCACCATCCCCTCCAACGGCCACTTCGATACCACCGAGGGCAACATCAAGCAGATGGGCTCCATCCCCCGCAACCTGTACAACAAGACCCTGCTGTACGAAGTTCCCGAGGGCGGCCGCTATGAGAAGAACCCGTTCAAGGGCAACATGGACCTGGATAAGCTGAAGAAGCTCATCGAGGGCGTGGGTCCCGAGAATGTGCCCCTGATCTTCACCTGCATCACCAACAACCCCGTGTGCGGCCAGGCCGTCTCCATGGCCAACCTCCGCGCCGTCAGCCAGATCGCGCACAGCTACAACATCCCCTACATCCTGGACGCTGCCCGCTGGGCCGAGAACGCCTACTTCATCAAGATGAATGAGGAAGGCTACGCCGACAAGTCCATCGCCGAGATCGCCACCGAGATGTTCTCCTACTGCGACGGCTTCACCATGTCCGCCAAGAAGGACGGCCACGCCAACATGGGCGGCATGCTGGCCTTCCGCGACAAGGGCCTGTTCTGGAAGAACTTCTCCGACTTCAACGAAGACGGCACCGTCAAGACCGACGTGGGCGTTCTGCTGAAGGTCAAGCAGATCTCCTGCTACGGCAACGACTCCTACGGCGGCATGAGCGGCCGCGACATCATGGCTCTGGCTGTGGGTCTGTATGAGAGCTGCAACTTCGACTACATGGACGAGCGCGTGAAGCAGTGCAACTACCTGGCCGAAGGCTTCTATGACGCGGGCGTCAAGGGCGTCGTGCTTCCCGCCGGCGGCCATGCCGTGTACATCAACATGGACGAGTTCTTCGACGGCAAGCGCGGCCACGAGTCCTTCGCCGGTGAAGGCTTCTCCCTGGAGCTGATCCGCCGCTACGGCATCCGCGTCAGCGAGCTGGGCGACTACTCCATGGAGTACGACCTCAAGACCCCCGAGCAGCAGGCCGAGGTTGCCAACGTCGTGCGCTTCGCCATCGACCGCAGCCGTCTGACCCGCGAGCATCTGGACTATGTCATCGCCGCTGTCAAGGCGCTGTACGAAGATCGCGACACCATCCCCAACATGCGCATCACCTGGGGCCACAACCTGCCCATGCGTCACTTCCATGCCTTCCTGGAGCCCTATGCTCCCAGCGAAGATCAGCTGTGCCTGAAGAAGTAATTTAGCGTAATCTGCGCCGCGTGGAGAGAGCGCAGAAGCAGTCCGAAATGATCGGCACCCGCAAACAGAATACTCTTTTGCGGGTGCCGAGCTATGCTATTGTTGAAAACCTCCTTTATATAAAAAAGGAGTAAGAAATGAGAGGAGAGAATCATCCATGAGCAATCCCGTTGAGCAGCGCGATGGTTTTAAGAGCAGATGGGGCTTTATTCTGGCCTGCATCGGCTCTGCCGTCGGCATGGGCAACATCTGGCGTTTCCCCATCATGGTCTCCAAGTTTGGCGGCCTGACCTTCCTGATCCCCTATTTCATCTTTGTCGTGTTGATCGGCTCCACCGGCGTCATTGAGGAGTTTGCTCTTGGACGCTGGGCTGCTGCCGGCCCCGTCGGCGCCTTCGGCAAGTGCACCGAGGAGCGCTTCGGCAAGCGCGGCGGCGGCGAAGCCATCGGCGCCATCCCCATCATCGGCTCCATGATGCTGGCCATCGGCTACACCGTCGTCATGGGCTGGATCTTCAAGTACTGCTGGATGGGCATTTCCGGCAGCCTGTATGCCCTGGGCACCGATATGAACAACATCGGCGGCGCCTTCGGCGCCACCGCCCCCGAGGCCGGCACCCTGGGTGAGGCCGTCGGCATGATGTTCCAGAACGGCATCTTCGGCATCGGCAACGGCGTATGGCAGATCGTCGGCCTCGTGATCTCCCTGATCATCATGGCCATGGGCATCGCCGGCGGCATCGAAAAGGCCAACAAGATCATGATGCCCCTGCTGTTCGGCCTGTTCCTGATCCTCGGCGTCTACATCGCTTTCCTGCCCGGCTCCGGCACCGGCTACAAGTACATCTTCACCATGGACCTCGCTGGCCTTGCCAATCCCCAGGTTTGGATCTTCGCCTTCGGCCAGGCCTTCTTCTCCCTGTCCGTCGCAGGCAACGGCTCCGTGATCTACGGCTCCTATCTGCCCAAGAGCGAGGACCTGCCCTCCTCCGCCCGCAACGTCGCCCTGTTTGATACCATCGCCGCCATGCTGGCTGCCCTGGTCATCCTGCCCGCCATGGCTGTTGGCGGCGTGGAGCCCTCCACCGGCGGCCCCGGCCTCATGTTCGTCTACCTGGTCAACGTGCTCAACGGCATGCCCGGCGGCCGCATCGTCGGCATGATCTTCTTCATCTGCGTGCTGTTCGCGGGCGTGAGCTCCATCGTCAACCTGTACGAGGCTCCCGTGGCCTTCCTGCAGGAGAAGTTCAACTTCAAGCGCATCCCCGCTGTTGCCACCATCGGCATCATCGGCTGCATCATCTCCGTGCTGATCCAGCCCTGGACCAGCCAGTGGATGGACGTCGTATCCATCTACATCTGCCCCCTGGGCGCTCTGCTCGCCGGCATCATGTTCTTCTGGATCCTCAAGCGCAAGACCGCGGAGGACGCCGTCAACCTGGGCGGCAAGAAGGCCATCGGCGGCTGGTTCTTCCCCCTGGGCAAGTACCTGTACTGCATCCTGGATCTGGTGGCCCTGGTCGCCGGCGCCATCCTGGGCGGTATCGGCTGACAGAATCCCGGCTGCGGCAAGCGGCTGAAATAAGACCGGAAAAAAGTATTTTTGCCACGCTGCGTGCGTTTCCCAAACTTTTGGAAAAAGTTTGGGAAACGGTTTGATTGGACGCGAAAGGAAACCCTGACGGTTTCCCTACGCGCTAAGTGCCGGCTTCGCCGGTTGCGCTCCGGCGCGCCTCTGCGGAGGTGCCTTTCACACTTTCCTTCCCTCCGATTCTGAAGCCTTCCGAGTTTTTTGACAGTCTAACCGGAGGGACAAACGTCCCTCCGGTTTTCCTGTGCGGGCGTCCGGGGCTGCGGCCTACGGACCCGCGGGAAACGGGGAGCGGTCCTGTCCGCCAAGCCCTTCCTCCGCAAACGCAATAAAACAGCATGCTGCGAAATGCACGATCCGTCATTCCGAACCGGTGCGCGCCGGGATCGGAACGGCCATGGCATTTTGCAGCATGCTGTTTTGCTTTTTCGGGCCGCCCGCGCGTGCGGACAGGCGCCGGGGGCATCATTTTTCCGGGAGGGCGTTTGCCCGCCAGGCGGTCTTTTTTTCCCGGGTTTCCCGCAGCCGGGCGAAGAATGCCTGCAAAAGAGCCGCGGATTCCTCCGCCAGGATCCCGGCGGCGACCTCCGGCCGGTGGTTGTAGGGCAGGGAGAACAGATCCGTCACCGAACCGCAGGAGCCGGCCTTGGGATCGGCGGCGCCGTAGACGAGGCGGGGGATGCGGGCGTTGATGATGGCCCCGGCGCACATGGGGCAGGGCTCCAGCGTCACATACAGGGTGCACTGCCACAGCCGCCAGCCGCCCAGGGTGCGGCAGGCGTCGTCAATGGCCTCCAGCTCCGCGTGGCACAGGGCGTTTTTCGCGGTCTCCCGCCGGTTCCTGCCCCGGCCGACGATCCGATCCCCCAGGGTGACCACGGCGCCCACGGGCACCTCGCCCTCGCTGCCCGCCCGGGCTGCCAGCGCCAGGGCTTCTCGCATGAATTGCTCGTCCATAATCCGCCTCCTTTTTGCTCAGTGTATCGCAAAAAACGCCCCGCGTCAACCCAGCACCGCCGCACAGGCGATGGCCAGCTCCCGGGCGCTGAGCCTGGTCACCGACCCGTCGGCACGGCGGAGGGTGATCTCCCGGTCCGCCCTTGCCCGGATGGCAGACACGATCTGCTCCAGGGCGAGCCGATCCCCCGGGGACAGAAGCTGCCCGGTCAGCAGATAGTCCGTCGTCACGCCGAAGATCTCCGCCAGGGCCACGACCCGGTCCGCGGAGGGCTCCCGTCGCCCCTGCTCATACATCCCCACGGCGCTGGCGCTCACCGAAAGCCGCTTTGCCAGCTCTGCCTGGCTCATGCCCGCCCCCAGCCGCAGGGCGGCGATCCTTGCACCAAGCATTCCATCACCTCCTTTCCTGTACCTGCCCTTACCATAGCACAGCCGCGGGCAGAAGAAAGACAGATCCTGTCTGCGGGAAAAAAAGCCTTGACATCACACAAAGAGTGTAGTATGCTGTGCTTGTAGAATTGGAAGATATTGGAAAAGACACCGAAAGAAAATCTTCCGATTTTGCTGAATGCTCCCGGATAAGCTGAATCTATCAAGGGAGAGTTTGCGTTGTATTATGAATATGCCCCTGATCCCTACATCCGCACCGACCTCCAGTCGCTGCGGCCGGCGGCGGCGTGCAGCCTGTGCGGCGAGGACCTGTTCCTGGGCCAGTGCTGCTATCGCCTGTCCGGCGCGCTGCTGTGCGAGGCCTGCCTGCCGGACTATGCCCGGGCCTACTTCCGCGACGCCCGCGTGCGGCTGTGCGCCGCGCCGGCGCCATGACCCTGCGGGAGATGTCGGCGGAGTACCGCGCCAGCGCCGCCCGGCTGTCGCAGCTGCTGCGGAAGCTGCGCGCAGAGCAGCGCCGATGCCGCGACGCCGCCCGCAGGGTATCCCTGCAGCATCGGATCCATGTGCTCACCGTCGTCCTGACCCAGACCAAAGAGCTGGCGGAGCTCACCGAGCGCTACTACGAAAGGGGGTATTGGCACAATGAAAGATACACCCTTTGAGATGTTCACAAACATCCGCTTCCCGGCGGAGGTGCAGCGGCGGCGGGTGCAGGACGTCATGGAGCATGAGCTCACCGAGACCCAGCGGCGGGCGATCCGCGACTACTACTTTGAGGGCAGGACCCTCCGCGACATCGCCGGGGAGCAGGGCGTGAACCCCAGCAGCGTGTGGCGGGCCATCCAGCGGGGCCTGGCCCGCATGGCCCGCTGTCTCAGATACTAAAAAAACCGCCTCCGGCTTCTGCCGGAGGCGGTTCGTTTGAGGGATCTGATGGATCAGTTGAAGCCGCCCAGGGGCTTGCCGCCCAGGACGTGGAAGTGCAGGTGCTGCACGGTCTGGCCGGCGATCTCGCCGCAGTTGGTGACGACGCGGAAGCCGTCGAACTCCAGCTCCTTCGTCAGCTTCGCGATGACCGCGAAGATGTGGCCGACAATGGCCGCATCCTCCTCGGTGATCTCCGCCGCGGAGCTCAGGTGCTTCTTCGGCACCACCAGGAAGTGCTTCGGCGCCATGGGGGCAATGTCATAAAAGGCGTAGCACAGCTCATCCTCATAGACCTTGGTCGAGGGGATCTCGCCGGCGATGATTTTGCAGAACAGGCAGTCGTTCATGGTAGCTCCTTTCGTTACGACAGGGTTGTTTCGACGAATTCCGGCACCTTGGCCAGGGCCTCGGACAGCTTGGAGGCGTCCTTGGCGCCGCCCATGGCGGAGTCGGGCTTGCCGCCGCCGGAGCCGCCGCAGATGGCGCACACCTGCTTGACGAGCGCGCCTGCCTTGACGCCCTTGGCCACGGCGTCCTTGCCGCAGACCGCCAGGATGGACACCTTCTCGCCCTGGATGCCCGCCAGCACGCCCACGCAGCCGGGATCCCGGTCGCGCAGCAGGTCGCCCAGCTTGCGCAGGTCGGGCACGGCCAGATCGCGGCGCACCGCGGTGAGGACGTTGACGCCGCCCACGGCACTGCTGCCGGAGATCAGGCCCGCGGCGTCGCCGGCCAGGACCTTGTCCTTCATGGCGCTCAGCTGCTGCCGCAGATCCTTGAGCTCCTGCACGGTGGCCTCGACCTTGTGGGTCAGCTCGCCGGCGCTGGGGGCCTTGACGATCTCGCAGGCTTTCTTCAGCGTGTCGGCGTAGCTGTTCATCTGCTCGAGCACCGCGCGGCCGGTGATGGCCTCGATGCGGCGCACGCCGGAGGCGATGGAGCCTTCGGACACGATACTGAACGCGCCGACCTTGGCGGTGTTGTCCAGGTGGGTGCCGCCGCAGAACTCCATGGAGGTATCGCCCATCTTGACCACGCGGACGGTGTCGCCGTACTTTTCACCGAACAGGGCCTTGGCGCCCAGCTTCTTGGCCTCCTCGATGGGAAGCACCATGGTTTCCACATCCAGGCCGCGCAGCACCGCGTCGGTGACGAACTCATTGATCTTCTTCATCTCCTCCGGGGTGATGGCGGAGAAGTGGGTGAAGTCGAAGCGCAGGCGGTCGGGCTCCACCAGGGAACCGGCCTGATGGCAGTGGTCGCCCAGGATGTGCTCCAGGGCGCTCTGCAGCAGGTGGGTGGCGGAGTGGGCGCGGCGGATGGCCTGGCGACGCTCGACGTCGATCTCGGCGGACACTTCGTCGCCCACCTTGATCTCGCCGTCGGACATGGCGCCGGCGTGCAGGGTGCCGTAGTGCAGGTACTTGCCGCCCTTGTCCTTCAGCACGTTGGTGACCTCGAAGACGGCCTCGCCCTTGCGGATCACGCCGTGGTCGGCGATCTGGCCGCCCATTTCAGCGTAGAAGGGGGTCTTGTCCAGCACCAGGATGCCCTGGTCGCCGCCGGCGATGGCGCCGGAGACCTCCTCGCCCACGCACACGGCCAGGACCTTGGCGGTCTCGGCGTCGTGCTCGTAGCCGGTGAACTCGGTGGGGGTGTTGTCCAGGCCCAGGTCGATGCCCGCCCAGGCCAGGTCGCCCAGGGCCTTCCGGGCCTCGCGGGCGCGCTCCTTCTGCTCCTCCATGAGCTGGTGGAAGCTCTCCTGGTCCACGCTCATGCCCTCGTCCTCGGCCATTTCGATGGTCAGGTCGATGGGGAAGCCGAAGGTATCGTACAGGCGGAAGGCGTCGGCGCCGGAGAACACGGTCTCGCCGGCGGCCTTGTGGGCGCTGAGCATTTCGTTGTAGATCTTCATGCCGCCGTCGATGGTGCGGGCGAAGGTCTCCTCCTCCAGCTTGACCACGCGGGTGATATATTCGCAGCGGTCGCGCAGGTAGCCGTAGTGGCTCTCGTTCTCCTGCACCACGGTCTCCACGACCTTGTACAGGAAGGGCTCGTTGACGCCCAGGAGCTTGCCGTGGCGGGCGGCGCGGCGCAGCAGGCGGCGCAGCACATAGCCGCGGCCCTCGTTGGAGGGCAGCACGCCGTCGGCGATCATGAACACCGAGGCTCTGGCGTGGTCGGTGATGACGCGCAGGGACACGTCGTTCTTGTAGCTGACGCCGTAGCTGGCGCCGGTGAGCTCGGTGACCTTGTTGGTGATGTTCATGACGGTGTCGACCTCGAAGAGGGAGCCCACGTCCTGGCACACCACGGCCAGACGCTCCAGGCCCATGCCGGTGTCGATGTTCTTCTGGGCAAGCTCGGAGTAGTGGCCGAAGCCGTCGTTGTCGAACTGGCTGAACACGTTGTTCCAGACCTCGATGTAGCGGTCGCAGTCGCAGCCCACGGTGCAGTCGGGCTTGCCGCAGCCGTACTTCTCGCCGCGGTCATAGTAGACCTCGGAGCAGGGGCCGCAGGGGCCGGAGCCGTGCTCCCAGAAGTTATCCTCCTTGCCGAAGCGGAAGATGCGCTCCGGGGCGATGCCCACGTCCTTGTTCCAGATCTCGAAGGCCTCGTCATCATCCAGGTAGATGGAAGGATACAGGCGATCGGGATCCAGGTGGCAGACCTCGGTGAGGAACTCCCAGCACCAGGGGATGGCTTCCTTCTTGAAGTAATCGCCGAAGGAGAAGTTGCCCAGCATCTCGAAATAGGTGCCGTGGCGGGCCGTCTTGCCGATGTTCTCGATGTCGCCGGTGCGGATGCACTTCTGGCAGGTGCAAACGCGGTGGCGCGGGGGCTCGACCTCGCCCTTGAAGTAGGGCTTCATCGGGGCCATGCCGGAGTTGATCAGCAGCAGGGACTGGTCGTTCTGCGGGATCAGGGAAAAGCTGGGCAGACGCAGATGGCCCTTGCTCTCGAAGAAGGACAGGAACATCTCGCGCAGCTCATTGAGTCCGTACTTTTTTGTTTCCATAGGGAACCGCCTCCAAAAAATAACAATAATTGTTTTTGAAAATAAAAATCGCCCTGCCGCGATCAGGGGCGAAGCTGCGCTCCACGGTACCACCCTGATGACACCCGGCAGGGGCGTCGCTCTTTGTCCTGTAACGGGAACCCCCGTCCTGCTCTCGCAGGCAGCTCGGAAACGGCCTCCGGCACGGCGCTCCGCGGGGCTCGCACCGCCCCCCGCTCGCTTTGGGATCCCAAAACCGGTTCTTTTCCTCATCGCATTTGCATATTTGCAGGACTACTATACCATAAAAACGAAAAAAGTCAACAATGAATCCGAAAACGCCGCAGGGAGAACGGCGCTTTTGGCAGGTTTTTCCGGCGGCGGATGTTTTTGCGGTTGAAAAATGCCGCGTTTTGGCGTATAGTTAGCATAGACTGTCATAAGGATATGACATTTTGTGCGTGAGGGGAGGATTGCGCTGTGACATTGGACCGGCTGCCTGTTGGAACTGACGCGGTGATTACCCGGGTGGGGGGAGAGGGCGCGCTGCGCTGCCGCCTGCTGGATATGGGGCTGATCCCCAAGACCCGGGTCTGCGTGACCAAGATCGCGCCCCTGGGCGATCCCATCGAGCTGCGCGTGCGGGACTACACCCTGAGCATCCGCCTGGAGGACGCCCGGAGAATCGAGGTGCACGAGCCATGATCTTTGCCCTGGCAGGAAACCAGAACAGCGGCAAGACCACCCTGTTCAACCATATGACCGGCTCCAACCAGCACGTGGGCAATTTCCCCGGCGTGACCGTGGATCAGAAGATCGGCGCGATCATCGGGCAGAAAGACTGCGAGGTGGTGGACCTGCCGGGCATCTACTCCCTGCGGCCCTACTCCGACGAGGAGATCGTCACCCGTAATTTTCTTTTGAACGAACGGCCCGACGGCATCATCAACATCGTCGACGCCACCAATATTGAGCGAAATCTCTATCTGACCCTGCAGCTTCTGACCATGCAGATCCCCACGGTGCTGGCGCTGAACATGATGGACGAGGTCCGCGCCAACGGCGGCACCGTCGACACCGAGAAGCTCTCCGCGCAGCTGGGTATCCCCGTGGTGCCCGTCAGCGCCATCCGGAACGAGGGCGTGCAGGAGCTGGTGCGCGTGGCGGTGGACACCGCAAAGCGCCGGGAGCTGCCGAAGGTGCACGACTTCTGCCCCGCGGGCCCGGTGCACCGCTGCATCCACTCCGTGTGCCACATCATCGAGGACCACGCCCAGTCCAGCCGGATGCCCGCCCGCTTCGCCGCCACGAAGTTCATCGAGGGCGACCCCATCGTGTCGGAGCTGCTGGATCTGCATCAGAATGATCTGGACGCCATCGAGCACACCATCGTGCAGATGGAGCAGGACTGCGGCCTGGACCGAAACGCCGCCATGGCGGACATGCGCTATAACTTCATCGAGGGCGTATGCCGCGCCTGTGTGGTCAAGGCCCACGAGAGCCGGGAGCACAAGCGCAGCGTCGCCATCGACCGGATCCTGACGGGCAAATACACCGCCCTGCCGGTGTTCGGCCTGATCATGCTCAGCATCTTCTTCCTGACCTTCAACGTCATCGGCAAATTCCTGTCGGATCTTCTGGCCATGGGCATCGACGGCCTGGCCATGGCCGTGGACCGTGGCCTCACAGCCTACGGGCTCAATCCGGTGGTCCACAGCCTCATCATCGACGGCGTGTTCGCCGGGGTGGGCGGAGTGCTTTCCTTCCTGCCCATCATCGTCACGCTGTTCTTCTTCCTGTCCATCCTGGAGGATACGGGCTATATGGCCCGGGTCGCCTTCGTCATGGACAAGCCCCTGCGGCGCATCGGCCTGTCCGGCCGCAGCATCGTACCCATGCTCATCGGCTTCGGCTGCACGGTGCCCGCCGTCATGGCCACCCGCACCCTGTCCGCCGACCGGGACCGCCGGCTGACCATCCTGCTGACGCCCTTCATGAGCTGCAGCGCCAAGATCCCCATCTATGCGCTGTTCGCCGCGGCCTTCTTCGCCCGGGGACAGGCCCTCGTGATGATCGGCATGTACCTGTTCGGCATCCTGGTGGGCGTGATCTGCGCAAAGCTGCTCAACGGCACCGCCTTCCGGGGCAAGAGCGTGCCCTTCGTGATGGAGCTGCCCAACTACCGCTTCCCCTCGGCACGCAGCGTGCTGCAGCTCATGTGGGACAAGGCGAAGGATTTCCTGCAGCGGGCCTTCACCATCATCTTCGTGGCCACCATCCTCATCTGGTTCCTGCAGACCTTTGACGCCCGGTTCAACGTGGTCGACGACAGCGCGAACAGCCTGCTGGCCCTCTTCGGCACCGCCATCGCCCCGGCCCTCCGGCCCGTGGGCATCGGCGACTGGCGCATCGCCACGGCGCTGATCACCGGCTTCGTCGCCAAGGAGTCCGTGGTCTCCACCCTGCAGATCCTGCTGGGCGGCGCCGCCCTGTCGAGCCTGTTCAGCCTGCGCAGCGCCCTGAGCTTTCTGGTGTTCACCCTGCTCTATACCCCCTGTGTCGCCGCGATCTCGGCGGTACGCAGGGAGCTGGGCTCCGGCCTCAAGGCCGTGGGCGTGGTGATCGCCCAGACCGGCGTGGCCTGGCTCGTGGCCTTCGCGGTCTATCAGCTCCTGGGGATCTGGCTGTGAGCTGGCTGGATTGGGCGCTCCTGGCCCTGCTGGCCGCCTGGATCGCCGGCAGCGTCGTGTGGATGCGCCGCAGAAGGAAGCAAGGCAAGTGCATCGGCTGCGACGGCGACTGCGCAAGCTGCCCGTATGGGCCCGGAGCCAAAACGCCATAGAAGCCGGAAGACCCGAAGACTCTCCCCGGGGGATTATTATGAAAAGCACGCCCCGAACCGCGCAGCGGTTCGGGGCGCTCGTTTGATCGCTCAGCCGACCTTGTTTTCATTGATGATGCGCACGATGACGTCGTGCAGCAGTTCGACCTCGCAGTCGCCCACGATGGGCTCCAGGTGCTCGTCGCCCACGCCGGAATCGTCGGTCAGGAAGACGTAGGTACCGCCGGTGCAGATCGCCAGGGCGCGGCCGAACAGCTCGGTCTCACGCTCTGCGTTGGAGGCGACCACAGGCACCACGCGGATGCCCTTTGCGGCCGCGGCACGGACCGCGGCGTCAAGCGCCTGCTCCTTGCCGTGATGCGGGGGCGCGTCGAAGATCAGGAAGGCCAGCTTTGCCGCGCTGTCGCTCCAGCCGGCGTCCCCGGCCATCGTTTCCGTCAGGATCTCCGCCACGGCCTCCGGGGTATCGCCGCCGCCGTCGGCGTATTCCGCGCTGATCAGCGATTGCACTTCGCCGATGTCCGCCGTGAAGGGATTGCACCTGGTCACGTATTCGTCGCCCTCGTCGCGGTAGAAGTTCACGGAGTAGCGCACGCCGTCTGACCCCACGTCCCCGGCGATGGCGTTGAAGTCCTTCTGCAGATAGGCCAGCTCGTCGCCCATGGAGCCGGTGGTGTCCACGATGAACATCACCTGCAGCTCCTCCTGCTTTGCGGCCAGGGGCGAGCGCACGATGGTCAGCTCGTCGACGGGACGCATCTGCCCGGGGTTCTGTGCGTCGCCGCCCTCCGGAAGCTCCAGGGGATGGCGTCCGTCTTCTCCCTCCAGCAGGACGTGCGTCGGCGCTGTGTCGGGATCATGGAACAGGAAGGCGACGCCGTTTTTGTCCGTTTTCGCTTCCCAGACGGTGGCGTCGCCGGCTTGCAGCTTCACCGTTTCGCCGGGAAGGGGCGTGCCGGCATCGTCCGTCAGCGTGACCTTGACGCGTCCGCGGGGATCGACGCCGAAGGACGGGAAGGCCAGCGTGCCGGAATTGACCAGATTCGTGAAAAAGGGCCAGTTTTCGTTGTCGTTCCACTCTGCGGCGGTCAGAACGAAGGCCGCCGCCTGGTCGATGCGCTCGTCCGGCATGGCCGGGACCTCGCCTGTGTCTGCGGCGGCGTCCGATACGCTCTCCGCCTCCGCGGCCGGCATCGGCTCCGATGCAGGTTCTTCGGCCGGCTCCATCGCCGCCGGCTCTTCGGCGGGTTCCATATCCGCCTTCTCTTCGGTGGGCAGAGCCGCTGTGTCCGAGCCGGTCCCGGATGGGGCCGGGGCCTCATCCGGCTCCGCCGGCTTGCTGCTGCAGGCGCACAGTCCGAACAGGAGGACCAGAGTGCACAACAGCGCGATCGTTTGTTTGAACGTGGTTTTCATGATGGATTCCTCCTTGGCAATATCATAAAGGGAAGCGCGATGAACAAGGCAGGGCGTCCGCCTTTGTTCTATGATTGTACCATAGCAGGAGGAACAGGGGATTACAAGCCGGCATTTGTGAAACGTTTGTGAATATTTTATTACCGTGAGGTCAAAACCCGCGCAGCTTCTGAAAACAAAGGGCGTGTCGCTTTCTGTTTTGCAACACGCCCTCCCCTTTTGTTTCACAGCGTTTCCAGCTCGTCGAGATTCCGGCTGAAGGCGCCCAGGCAGTTTTCCATGAACCAGTCGAGCTCCGGTCGGTGCATGTCCTCCAGAGCTTTGCGGGTCTGCCGCGCGGCGGCCTCGAATTCCAGATTCCCGGCCTTGAGCTCCTCGATGCACTTGATGTGGGCCGAGAGCTTGTCCGCCGCCTTCACGATGGGGCGCACCGTCTCGTCGGATTCAAACAGGGGCGCGCGCACCCCCGCCTGCAGCGCCGGCGGCAGCATGGACAGGAGCTTTTCGCAGCTGGTGCGCTCCACGGCGCGGTAGGCGTCGCGGATGCCGGTGTCGTAATACTTGATGGGCGTGGGCAGATCGCCGGTGAGGATCTCGCTGGCGTCGTGGAACAATGCCGCCGTGGCGCAGCGCTCGGGGTCGGCGTCCAGGCCCAGCACGTCCCGCCGGATCAGGGCCAGGGCGTGGGCCAGCACCGCCACCTGGTGGCTGTGCTCCTGGATGTTCTCGGAAAAGGTATTTCGCATCAGGCTCCAGCGGGTGATATAGCGCATCCGCGAGAGCATGGCATAGAAGGGATAGTCCATAGTATTGCCTCCTTTTCGCTCAGTATAGCGGAAATCCGGCGGAAAGGGAAGTCCCTTTTGAAAATATTTTCAAACAAATGTTTGCAATTTTCAAAAAAGTGTGTTATGGTAAATCAAACGAACCAACGGAGGGACGGACATGGGCAGAACCAGCACCAAGCAGGAGGAGATCCTGGCCTTTTTGCGGGAATTCACCGATTCCCACGGCTACGCGCCATCCATCCGGGAGATCTGCCAGGCGGTGGGCCTGCGCTCCACGGGCTCGGTGCACTATCACCTGTCCGAGCTGGCCAGGCAGGGCCGCATCGAGCTGGACGCGGGCAAGAAGCGGGCGGTGGCGATCCAAACCCCGTCCCACGGCCGCGTGCCCATTCTGGGCACGGTGCAGGCCGGTCAGCCCATCCTGGCCCAGGAAAACATCGAGGGCTATCTTCCCTGGGAGGGCGGCGACGATTGCTTTGCCCTGCGGGTGCGGGGCGACAGCATGGTGAACGCCGGCATCCTGCCCGGGGATGTGATCGTCGTCCGCCCGCAGAATACCGCCGACCACGGCGACATCGTGGTGGCCCTGCTGGGCGAGGAGGCCACGGTCAAGCGCCTGAGCCTGCGCGGCGGGGTCTGGCTGCTGCCGGAGAATCCCGCCTACGAGCCCATCGACGGCAGGGAGGCGACGATCCTGGGCCGCGTCCGCGGCCTGGTGCGGGATTATTGAATCAAAAAGCTGCCTCGCAGCATGGCAAATCACGCTTTTTGCCAAGCTGCGAGGCAGTTTTTTCGGCGCGGCGCATTGTTCTGACGCGGGGCAGCTTGAAAACCGCAGCAAATAAGAGACGCCTCGTTTCGGTGCGTGTCAGTCTGCCACGTAGGGCAGCAGCGCGATCTGGCGGGCACGCTTGATCGCCACGGTCAGCTGACGCTGATGGATGGCGCAGGTGCCGGTGGTGCGGCGCGGAAGGATCTTGCCGCGCTCGGAAAGATAGCGGCGAAGCTTGGCCGTATCCTTGTAATCGATATGGGCGATCTTGTCGACGCAGAAGCTGCAAACCTTCTTGCGCTTATGCGGACGCGCTCTGTCGTTAGCCATGAATCGTTCCTCCTTTGTTCGGATTTGTGAAAAAGTTCAATTTGGGATCAGAAGGGGAGATGACCGTCGTCATCGTCCTCCAGCATGGCGAAGTCGCTGACCGCGGAGGGAGCGGCGGGGGCGCTGTAGCCGCCGTAGGGGGCGGCGGGGGCGCTGTAGCTGCTCTGTGCGGGAGCGGCGCCGTAGCCGGAATCGGAGCTCTGGTTATCGCGCTTGCTGTCGCCGAAGTAGACGTTGTCCGCCACGACCTCGGCGCTTCTGCGCTTGTTGCCTTCCTTGTCGGTCCAGTTGCGGATCTGAAGCCGACCGGACACCACTGCCATGCGGCCCTTCGTGAAGTACTTGCTCACGAATTCGGCGGTATTGCGCCAGGCCACGATGTCGATGAAGTCCGTTTCTCTCTCGCCGGTCTCGCGATTGTTGAAATCGCGGTCCACGGCCAGGGAGAAGGTTGCGACCGGCAGGCCGCTGCCTGTACGGCGCAGCTCGGGATCGCGGGTGAGGCGGCCCATGAGAACGATGTGGTTCAGCATAGCCCTTACTCCTCTACGCAGGTAATGAGAGAGCGCAGAATACCTTCTGTGATCTTGAACACGCGGTCAAGCTCGGCGGGGAGCTCGGGCTTGCACTCGCAGGTCATCAGAACGTAGTAACCCTCGGTCATATCGTTGATGGGATACGCGAGACGGCGCTTGCCCCACTCATCGATCTCAGTCAGGGTACCCTCTGCCTCGACCATTGCCTTGAACTTTTCCACGAGAGCGATTCTCTGCTCTTCCTCGACGGTGGCGTCGATGATATACAGGACCTCATACTTTGCGGAAACCTTAGCCATTGTTCGTTGCACCTCCTTATGGACTGTTGGCCGCCGGGCTTCGGCGGCAAGGATATGCCTGCGTGGGCAGGCCAAATTATTCTAATGCATTTGCTTGGATTTGTCAACAAAAAACTGCGATATTTCACGTTTTTTGTGTGAGGCACAGTGAGACAAACAAGCTGACCGTAGGGGCCAAGCTGCTTTCCATGAAAGTCAAAGGCTGGAAAGTCTTCCGCACCATTTTCATGATCCCAAACGTGATCTCTTCCTCCGTGCTGGCCGTGATCCTTGTGAATGTCTTCCGCGCCAAGGGCGGTCTGGTGAACAGCCTGATCACCAAGATCACCGGAAGCCCTTTCAATAAGAACTGGTTCTTTGACTCGGGGACGGCTTTCATCACCGTGACCCTGACCTGGCTGATCTACACAGGCCTGATCGTGATCATCGCGCTGGCCGGGTTCATGTCCGTTCCGGATGAGATCATCGACGCTGCCCGGATCGACGGTGCCAGCGACGCGAAGCTGCTGTTCCGGATCAAACTGCCGCTGATCCGCACCGTGCTGGGGACCTGCGTCATCCTCGCCGCCACCAGCAAGCTGACGGAATTTGAACTGATCTACCTGACGACCGGCGGCGGACCGGGCGACATGACCATCAACCTTCCGCTGTATCTCTATAAAACATCGATGATCGACAATAACTACGGATATGCCAGCATGATGAGCGTCGTGCTTGTCCTGTTCGGTGTGATCTGTGTTTTCCTGATCAACAAGCTTTTCCGCATGAACGAATCGGATTACTGATCCGGTCCAACACGCAGCGCCCTGCGGGCAACGGTCACTGTGTAAAGGGAGGCGTCGTAAGACAGTCCCGTCTCCGTGAAACCGTTCCGCTTCCAGAAAGACGACGCCTGAGGATTCCCTTTGACCCAGCCGAGACGGATCTCGGCAAATCCCTGTTCCGCAAGCCCTTCACAAAGTTCTGAAACGATCCCGGCACTGATCCCTCTGTGCTGATACGGCACCGCCGTCATAAAAAAACCGATAAAAGCGGAATCCGCACCCGGATACCCGCAGATCAGGTCCAGGACCGCGATGAGCTGTTCCCCGTCGAAAAATCCGCAGTAATATTTATCCTCCGGACCTTTTCCGGGCGGCAGGGCGTGCATATCGGCGCGGATCGACTCCGGTGTAACGAACGGCGGGCAGTATTCATAATACAGCCTGTTCTCCCGGCAAAGCGCAAAAACCGACTCTGTATCCGCTTCCGACAGCACCCGGACCGCATATTTCCGCGACAGTGCCGAAATATCCGGGCGTTTCCGTACGGTCCGATCTGTTCCGCTTTCCATACGGACCTTCACCTACGCCTCTCCGGCGTCATCCGTCACGGGCGGTTCCCGGTCAAACTCGGGGAAATACTTCCCGACCAGGCGGAAAAAGATGCGTGCGGCGACCGCGGGCCAGAAGAAGACAAAGAAAAAGCTGATATTCCAGAAGACCTCCGGGACCAGGAACCAGAAGAGGAATGGAACAGCAGTCACAAGGAGCATGAGCACGGAACGGGGCAGCAGGGCGATCCCCATAAACAGCGCCGATCTCCAGACGGAAAAGAGCGTCCCTTGACGCTCAGCTGAAATCAGCGGCGGGAGATACAAATGGAGAAAGAAGAGCAGCCAGGCACAGAAAAACAGCAGCCCCCACAGGAGTCCGCGGAACAGCCCGCCGGCCGATGCATTCAGGCGGAAGCAGAAAAACAGCAGCGCATCCAGAAGGATCAGACAGCTCCAGGAAATCGTGGCCTTTTTAAAAAGCGCGGCAAAACGCCGGAAATAGACTCCGGCCCCGTAATCCCGTCCCGTTTCAGTCCGCATGATCAGGTCAAAGAGTGCCGTGACCGCGGCGCCTGCAGTCACGACCGGCACCGAACACAGCAGACACAGCACGCTGTACAGCAGATCATCCGCCAGCGAAGCGAGCGCCAGACGGACGGGAGAACCTTCTCTTAAAAGCGACCTCATGACCCTGCCTCCCGAACCGATGCAGAGCGTTCAAACTGCCGCTGATAATAACGCAGAAAGATCATATGCGCGAGGAAGGTCAGCACCCAGGAGATCGGGATCACGATATACAGGCTTTCGATCGTTCCCACCATGCGGAAAACCGTATAGACCCAGATCACCCGCAGCAGACAGGAACCGACCAGTGTCGTGACCGTCGAGTTCATGCTCTTTCCGTAACCGCGCAGGGAGCCGCTGGCCGTCTCCATCAGCCCTCCGACCCATTGAAAAATGCCGATGCAGAACACCCGTTTGACGCCGATCGCCATCACCTCCGCAAAGGAAGCATCCGTCGAGCGGATATAGATCCCCAGCAGCGGGATACGGAAAATCAGGAGGGCCCCGCACAGGACCACACCGAACAGCGTATTCAGTCCGAGTGTGGTGACCAGCACGGTTTCAGCCCGCCGCAGGTCTCGGCCGCCGACAGCGCGGCTGGTAAAGGTGACCGCTGCCTGATAAAAGGCATTCAGAATGATATGGATAAAGTTCTCAAGATTGGAAGCCGCCACATTCCCGGCCATCGCCGCCGCGCCGAAAGTATTGACCTGAGCCTGGATGATCACATTGGCAATGGAGAAGACGATCCCCTGCAGGCCGGCCGTCAGACCGACCGAAAGCATCGTACCCGCCCTGTCACGGTAAAAACGGATCTGCGAGAAAACAAAACGGCAGCCATCGCTCCGCCGGCCGAGCCGGATAAACACCAGGACCGCGGAAAGGGTCTGGGAGATCACTGTCGCCGCGGCGACTCCGGCCGCATCCATCCGGAACATGATCACAAATACCAGGTTCAGCACGACATTCACGGCACCGGAAATCAGCATAAAGATAAAAGACGAGACCGTATCGCCGGCCGCGCGCAGCAGTGCGGCCCCGAAGTTATACAGAACAAGCGCCGGGACCCCCAGAAAATAGATCCGCAGATAAACCGCAGCCAGCGGAAGAACTGCCGGATCGGTATGCATCAGTTCAAGACACTGCGGGGCAAACACAAAACCGATCAGCCCGCCAAGGATCCCCAGAAAGCAGCCCAGAAATACGGAACAGTGCACGGTTTCGGAGAGTGCACGGTCATCTCCCGCCCCGATACAGCGGGCAGCAAGGTAATTCACCCCCACGGCGACCCCGGTAAACAGGGAGATGAACAGATAAACCAGGGATGAAGTCGATCCGACCGCTGCCAGTGAAACACTGCCGGCGAACCTTCCGACGATCACGGAATCCGCTGCGTTATACAGAAGCTGCAGGATCCCTGTTCCCATCAAGGGAACCGAAAACTGCAGGATCTCGGGAGCCAGTGAAACGGCGTTTCTTAATTTTGTTTCATTTTGTTTCATATTCGTGTTATTCTTTCAA
>CADBKB010000042.1 GCA_902795095.1 Oscillospiraceae bacterium | reverse complement strand
CGCAATGACGGGATCGCGGCTTATACGGGCGCATGTGGGACAGCGAGCCTACGGGTCGTTGCCGCAGAAAAACAAACAACCGCTGCCGCAGAGTCCGGCAGCGGTTGTTGTATTGCGTTATGGAATTCAGGGCAATTCCAAAACAGATTCTTCTTCGCAGAGATCCGGGCAGCTCAGATACATGTCAATATCCAGCTTCGTCCCGGTATCGCAGCAGAACTGCATGACGTCCAGAGAGGGGGCCAGGATGGGGACGGGCTCGTCGTATCGAACCGTCGGCACAATATGCAGGAAAAAGGCGACGTCGTTCTCGCGCTTGATCTTTTTCAAAACCGCCACCTTATCCAGCAGGGGCGCGATCGTTTTGCGCATCTGGTTTTCCACCAGCACTTCATATTCGTCGCACATTCCAAATTCCCAACGGGGATAGGAATATGTGCCGCCAAAACCGTTTGGCTCGCCGACGCGGCAGATTTCGTCAGGGGTCAGACCGAGCAGGGCGGTCACGGTATCCGGGTCAAAATCGCCGCGGATGGAAAAATAGGTATAGCAGTGCGTGTGCTCCGCATGATATAAAAACCGTTTCAGTTCGGGCAAAGAAAGCTCCTTTCATATTATTCCGGCTCATACCGGCATTCGATGTATTTTCTCGACCAGTCCTCGTCGAAGAAGGAGGAGAACTGGCTCATGGGGCAGTCGTTCCAGAGGTCGCGGGCGAGCTCCTCGATGATATCGCGCAGCTCCAGGGAGTCCAGGTAGAACTCGGGGATCTGCTCCGCGCCCAGCAGGGCGCCCAGCAGGTTGCCGGCGACGGCCGCGGTGGAGTCGGAGTCGCCGTCGTGGTTGACCGCGGCGATGAGGCATTGGCCGAAGGTGTCGGGATAGCGCAGGAGGCAGAACACGGCGATGGCCAGGGTCTCCTCCGCCACCCAGCCCTCGCCGAGCTGGCGAATGGCGTCCAGATCGGAGATGCTGCTGGCGGCGAGGCGGCGGGCCCGACGCAGGATGGCGGCCAGGGGCTCTGCGCGCTGCTCGCCGAAGAGCTCCGCCATGGCGGCGTTGGTCTCGTTGATCAGCTCGCTCAGATCCGCTTGCTGGACGCCGCCATAGGTGATGCGGCTGATCATGTGGACGAAGGCAGCCGTGGGGATCCAGCCCATGGGATGGCCGTGGGTGATGGCGGCGGAGGCGGCGCCGAGGCGGTCGATCTGATTCTGGGGCACTTCCTTGGGGTCAAAGAACAGGCCGATGGGCGCCGCGCGCATGATGCCGCCGCAGCCCTTGGAATTGTTGGCGGGCCGGTCGATGGTGCCGAAGCTCCGGTTTTCCAGCACGCTCATGCAGGTGGAGCCGGGGGCCCGGCGATGGTGCATCTCCGGCACATGGTAGATCCAGCAGCAGGCCCGGTACCGGGCGTCGGCCTGGAAGCGGTGCTGGGTCTTGAACCAGTCGAGGTAGGCCAGGGCCAGGTAGCCCTCGTAGGGCTTTTTGACGCCGCGCATGGCCCGGCGGGTCTTGCCCAGCAGCAGGCCGTTGGCGGTGAAGAGGGTCATCTGTGTATCGTCGGAGACGATGGCGATGTCGTTGGTCATGTCGTAGCCTAGGATCCCGTCAGCGCCGTAGCGCTCTATGATCTGGTCATAGCTGAGAAACTCCACGCTGTAGCCCAGAGCGTCGCCGGCGGCGCCGCCCAGCAGACTGCCCCGGATCTTCGACAAGCTGCGCATCCCGTCACCCCCTCCGATGGTTTCTTTCCTCTATTATAAACTACATGCAGAAAAAAGCAAGGGCGCCGCACAGGGATGGCTAACATTCATTTTCTGATGAATATACAACAATTATCGACAAAAAACAGCGGTTTTTAAATAATTCATTCCAGAATTTAAAGAATGTTTACAATTTGTTCATCTATTCGTACCGCGAGAATGGTAAGGTTGAAATGACAATCGCATCTGCCATTTGGATGCCGAGTGCCGCACTGCGGCAGCGGGAGAACCAATTTTGGGGTGAATACATCACAGCATGTTAGGAGACTTCCTCTCCGAACCCGTCAGCTAATCTCGTAGGCGTTGGAAGAACTCACAGGAATACCGTTTTTATAGGGATACTGTATCTTTCCGCGCCTGCCACCGTCCGGTGGCGGGCGTGTGCGCGTTCCGGCATTCCCCGATTTGAATGAAAGGAGAAACCATGGATCATTCTGTTATCAGCTGGATCGACCTCGTCATCATTGGCCTGTATCTGGTGGTGATGTTGGGGGTCGGCGTCTGGTTCGTCCGGCGCATTAAGGGTGAGGACGACTTCTATGTGGCGGGTCGGAGCCTCGGCCCGGTGGTCATTATGGCCACGGTCTGCGCCACCATCGTCGGCGGCAGTGCCATGATGGGCCGGGCGGGCAAGGCCTACAATGAGGGCTTTACCTGCGTCATGACCGCCCTGCCGTATCTCATCGGCATGTACATCTTTTCCGGCATCGCCGGGCGCATCCACCTGGTGGGCAAGCAGTACAACGTCACATCCATCCCGGATCTGTTCCGCATCCGTTTCGGGCGCACGGCGCAGATCCTCCTGTCGGTGCTGATCGCCCTGGTGATGATGGGTACCGTCGCGGCCCAGGTCAGCGCCACGGCCACCATCTTCAACATGGTGGGCGGCAACATCGGCCTGTCCTATGAGCTGGCGGCGGTGATCGCCACGGCCATCTTCATCATCTATACGGCGGCGTCGGGCCTGTTCGGCGTGGTCTATACCGACGTGGTGCAGTTTTTCATGCTGCTGATCTTCGTGTACATCCTCATCCCCATCCGGGGCACCGCGGCGGCGGGGGGCTTCTCGGGCTTCCTGGCGCATCTGGACCCGGCCTACGTCAAGCCCACCTTCAACGGCAAGATCCTCAGCGACATCGTCACCTACCTGGTATTCACCCTGGCGGGCGCCGAGATGTGGCAGCGGGCCTTTGCCGCGAAGGATAAAAAGACTGCCAAGCGCGGCACCTTCCTGGGCACGGCCATCTACATGGTCACCATCGGCCTCATCTTCTACATGGGCCTGCTGGGCCGGCAGCTGCTGCCCGATGTGGCGGCGAAGTACGGCACCACCGATGCGGTGGTGCCCGGTCTGGCCATCGAAATCCTGCCCGTCGGCCTGACGGGTCTGGCCCTGGCGGGCATGCTGTCGGTCATGATGTCCACGGCGGACAGCTACCTGCTGGTGGCGGTGCAGACCTGCATCCACGACGTGGGCAAGACCATCCGGCCCGACATGAGCGAGAAGCGGGAGCTGCTGCTGTCGCGGGTGTTCACCGTCGTGCTGGCCGTGGGGGCGCTGATCGTGGCGCTGTATGTCAAGAGCGTGTACAGCATCATCACAGGCTCATGGTCTTACTACGCGGCGGCGGCGGGCTTCCCGGCCCTGGCCGCGCTGTACTGGAAAAAGGCCACGACCCCCGGCGTGCTGAGCGCGCTGGTGGGCGGCCTGGCTGTGACGGGCATATGGAATCTGCTGGGCACACCCTTCGGCCTGGGCGCCACGGTGCCCGGCGCCATCGCCAGCGGAGCGCTGCTGGTGCTCGTGAGCCTCGCCACCTGTAAAAAACACCCCTCGAAGGTGCTGACCTTCGAGGAGTAAAGCAGAATAAAAGGTGCCGCGGGCGCAGCCCGCGGCACTTTTCGTCTATTTTTCCCGCAGCAGCAGGATGTTGCAGAACCAGGGACTGGAGTAGCGCTTGGCGTAGTCCTCATACTCGGCGCGGTTGAGGTAGTACTCGCGGCCCCAGGAGCTGATGATCAGCCATTCGTCGTCCATGGCGGTGACGGTGACGAAATGGGCGTTGGTCCGGGCGGCGGGCTGCATGGTGCCGTCCGTGCGCGGACGGTAGAGATTGAGCTTCTTGTGCCGCCAGAACCGGGGCAGGTTCGGCCCGATGGCCAGGATCACCGGCAGATCAGCCCGGAGCATTGCCTCCATGCGCTGCCACATGGGCTTGGCGCGGAAGCACCAGGCGGCCCGATAGGGGATGCCGCGTCGGCGGAACTCCCGGTTGAGCCCGAGAGCCACGGCGGTGCCGGTCATGCCGATATGGGGCAGGGGCCGCAGAAAGCCCCGGCACAGGCGCATACAGGCCCGGTTGAACTCGGCCAGAGGGATGGGATCCAGCCGGATGATCCGGTCAAACAGGTCGTCGCGGGTATCATGGAAGCGGGTGAGATAGGCCAGCAGATTGGCGCTGGAGATGAGCCCGCAGCCAGAATTGCGAATGCTCTTGCGGGGGAGCAGGCTTTGCGCGCCGCCGTAGAGCCGGTGGCCGTTGGGGCCGCTGATTTCCGGCAGGCGGTGGGAGAGTGTCAGGGGTTCCTTGCTCATTGGGGCACCTCCCCGGGGTCTGCGGTCAGATACCGCATGAGGATGGCCGCCACCTGGGCGCGGCTGGCTCCGGCGCGGGGGGAAAGGGTGGCGCTGTCGGAACCGCCCACACCGTTCACGATGCCCCGTTCCACCGCCCAGGCCATGGCCTCCCGGGCATAGGGACTGACCGCGTCGGCGTCGGGGAAGGCGCTGAGATCGGCGCGGCTGCCGTCGTCGCCGGCGTAGCGGAAGAGGATCGTCACCAGCGGCTCGCGGGTGATGGGCGCGTCGGGGGCGAAGCGGTCCGGGGCCATGCCGTTGACGACGCCCGCCTCCGCGGCCCAGGCCACGGCGTCGGAGTAGTAGCGGTTCGCCGCCACATCGGTGAAGGGCGAACGCTCCGGCGCTTCGGGACTGCCGGCGGCGCGGTAGAGCACCGTGACCAGCATGGCGCGGGTGACGCCGCCCTGGGGCTCGAAGCGATCCGCGGCCATTCCGTTCATCAAGCCCTGCGCCGTGACCCAGTCCACGGGTTCGTGATACCAGGGCCCCCGGTCGATATCCCGGTAGCGGGCGCTGGGACACCGGGCCACGTGCCAGTGCCAGAGGACGGACGCGCCGGCGTCGTATTCCAGAGTGACGTCATAATCCCCCGGAGCGAGCCCGGGCGCGGCGACAACCACGCAGCCCTCCTCCAGGCGCCAGTCCAGCGGCTGACCGTCCAGGCGAACGGCCGTAAGCTCGGCGCTGTGCGGCGCCAGGGCGGCGCTGATTTCGGCGGGCAGGGCGCAGTCGGTCAGGGTCAGAGCGTCCGGCACAGGCAGGCCGGCGGGGACAGGACCGACGCGCAGGAGCACGGTGTGCATGGCGCTGCGGCCGTAGGCGTCCTCCGCCCGCAGGGTGACGGGCCAGTCGGATCCGGCGTCATCGGCGGAGGGGGTGAAGCGGAAGCTCGCACCGTCCAGGCTGCCGGGGCCGGAGACCAGGGTATACTGCAGCTCCGTACCGGTGAACCAGGCGCTGACGTCCGCCGCAAAGGTCACGGCGGGTACGCTGCCGTCGGCAGAGGCCGGGGCGGCTTCCGCCTGCGCGGGAGCGTCGGCGAGAACGGCCGGGCCCGGCACGCTGTAGAAGACATGCCAGGGCCAGACGATGGGCACGCCCGCGTCGCATTCAATGATGACGTCATAGTTCCCCGGCCCCAGGGGCGGAACGGTCACATACAGGGTTTCCCCCCGCACGCGCCAGTCCAGGGCCGTCTCGTCCAGACGCACCGCCGTGACCTGGGCGCCGTACAGGCGCAGATCCACCGCCACCCGATCCGGCGCCCGGCAGAGGTCCAGGGCGATGCTGTCGTCGGGATCCTCCAGGGTCGGTTGGCTGAGGGGCAGAGGGCTGACATGGATGGTGACGGTGTGCTCGGCGCTGTGGCCCAGGCCGTCGCTGGCCCGGACGGTGAACGGGGCGTCGGTATCGGCGTCGGCGGCGGTGGGATTAAAGAGGTAATACGAGCCCGTCAGCGTACCGGGGCCCGCGGTCTTTTCATATTGCAGGGCTTGCTCCTGTGTCGAGGAGAACCAGGCGGACACGTCCGCGCTGTAGGGGGTGGCGGAGGAAATGCCGTCCAGGGAAGGGGGAGAGGCGCTGCCCTCCGTGGGGGCGTCGTCGCGCACGCGGATATAGGGTTCGGTGCGCACCTGCAGCGGCAGGGTGATGGGCGCGCCTGTGTCGAATTCCACCGTCAGGCTATGGGCGCCCTCCGCCGACGCCGGGATCTCAATGTGCAGGATCTCGGCCTCCATGCGCCAGTCCAGGGCGCTCCCGTCCAGGCTGACGCCGGTCACCCGGCTGCCATAGAGGCTCAAGGTCAGGGAGAGCGTCGTCGGCGGATCGTAGAGGACCTCCGGCGGGGCCTGGGCCAGGGCCGGCTGACTGGGAGGCAGGGGACCGACACGGACCGTGACGGTGTGCTCGGCGCTGTGGCCGAAGCTGTCGGCGGCCCGGACGGTGACGGTACGCTCGGTTTCGGCGTCTTCGGGGGAGGGAATGCAGGTCAGGCGGCTGCCGTCCAGGCTTCCGTCCAGGCTGCCGGGACCGGCGATGATCTCATAGGTCAGCGCGTCGCCGTCGGGATCGGTGAACCAGGCGGACACGTCCGCGCTGTAGGCGATCGCGGGGGTGACGGCGTCCAGGGAAGCGGGGGCGGCTTCGCCGGAGACCGGCGCCGTCGGGAGAGCGACGGGGGCCGTGTTGGGAAGCTGCTCCCATTTGGCATAGTAGCTGCGCTCGCCCATGCTGGCGGTGGGAAGGACCTCCACGGGCTTCCCGGTGAACTGCGGATCCTCGTACCAGCCCAGGAAGCGCCAGCCGGAGCTGGAAAGGACGGGCAGAGGAATGTCCCCGTCGGCAATGCAATAGGAGGTCCGGAGCTCGCCTTCGACGGTTTCGGGGTCAATGTCGGATATGTAGCGGATTGGGTACTGCTCGTCGAGCTTTGCCACGAAGGCGTCCATATCTACCAGGCCCCGGCCGTAGTAGACGTCCCGGCCCGGGTCGCCCAGGTCGGTGCAGGTGGCCTCCAGGAGGGACAGGAAGATCCCGGTGTCGATGGCGGGGTTTGCCTGCTTGGCAACAGCGGCCATGGCGGAGACCGTGGGAGCGGCGAAGGAGGTGCCGCTGGCCATGGCGGTGCTGCCCTCCAGATAGAGGGAGCGGATCTTGCTGCCCGGGGCGCAGACGTCGATGGCGCTGTTGAAATAGGAGTATTCGTCGGCGAAGACCGGCCCGTCCACCGTCTGCTTGCAGCCGGATACGCTCACCACATAGTCGTAGCCCGCGGGATAGACGACGTTTTTCTCCCCGGGGGTCTCGCCGGATTTATAGTTACCGGCGGCGGCCACCAGAATGACGCCCTTCTGCGCCGCGCTGCGGCAGGTGCGCTGGAGAAACAGGGAATCCTGCTGGCTGCCGATGCTCAGGTTGATGACGTCGGCGCCGTTGTTGGCGGCGTATTCTATGCCGCGGATGGCGGTGAAGGTATCGGAGGTGCCGCCGGAGGTGACGGTCACGGGCAGCAGGGTGACGTCCGGAGCCACGCCGTCGACGCCGGTGCCGTTGTCGAGCTGCGCGGCGATGATGCCGGCAACGAAGGTGCCGTGCCAGATATCCACACCGTTTTCATTGTTGCCGTAGTCCTTATAAGGCAGGATGTTCGCGGAATTCAGATCTGCGTGGTCCGCCTGGATGCCGGAATCCACGACGGCGACGGTGACGTCGCTGCCGCGGCGGTCGTAATCGCCGGCGGCGTCCGTATGCTCCCAGGCGGCCGCGGCATGAATGGCCTCAAGGTTCCAGGCGGCGTCGAGCTCGAGGGCCTCATTGGGCTCGGCGTAGATCACGGCCCCGGCGCTGCGCAGGACGGCCAGATCCCGGGCGTCGGACACAAGCCAGACGCCGTCGCAGGCGGGGGTGAGCTCCACGTCCATCGCCCGGACCAGAGGGAGCCGAGCCTGGGAGATCTGAACGAGGTAGCCGTCGGCGGCGCCTGCGCTCAGGGACAGAAGGACGCACAGGCTCAGCACAGCCGCCAGAGCAAGCAGGATCCGTTTCATCTGCGCACCTCCGTCCAAATCGGGATTTTCCTCTATTATATCAGAAAAATCAACCTTCTCAAGAGCCATGCGAAAAAAACGGGATAAAAAAAGCCGCCGGTCGGCGGGAACCGACAGGCGGCGGAAAACACAGCGGGAGTGCCGGGGAAGTAACGCAGTGGGTGCCGGGGAAGTAACGCAGTGGGTGCCGGGTAAGTAAACGCGGGGAGTGTGAAGCGAGAGACCGCGGCGGGGCTGCGCGGCGCCGGTTCAGCAGCAGAGCTTCTCGAAAACGGGACGCAGATTGGTGAGGGTGGTCTCAGGTTCGGCGGAGGCCATGAGGATGGTGCTGGCCATGAAGTCCGATACCACGGGGTTATAGTCCGGGAAGAAGCGCAGCATCATCGGATGGATGACGGAGCAGATATCCTTGACGAAGAATTCATGCGCCTCGGACAGGGCGGGAGAATAGCGGAAGATCGTGCGATATTCCGACCAGGCCTTGGAATACTGGGCGATAAAGGTGCGGATGTATTCGCTGATGAGTCGCAGGCCTTCGATGGGAGCATCCACATTCTGCGCAGCGCTGCGCATCTGCTCCAGGGTGGGCTCCCAGTCATTGCGCAGGATCTCAGATACAAGCGCGTCCTTGGAGTCGAAATAGCGATACACCGTGCCGACGGCGACGCCGCAGATACGGGCAACATAGCGGATAGTGAGCTGCTCGTAACCGTGAGAGATCAGGATGGGACGGGACTCCCGGAGAATGGTATTATAAAGATCGTCAATCGCCTTCGGCATGGGTAATACTCCTTCCGTGCTCATTAATTAACGTATGATAATTACAAATCTATTATATCATTTTATTAGAAAAATGCAACGTATATTTTCCTTAAGTTGTATGAAATGTATGTAAAATCCTGCGAACGGTTTACCCAATGAATAAAACAAGGAAGGCGGCCGATGGCCGCCTTCCCGGGGACCGCTTGCGCGGCGGATGATTTGATTAGCCGAGCTCGGCGAAGTACTTGATGGTGCGGACCATCTGGGAGGTGTAGGAGTTCTCGTTGTCGTACCAGGAAACGACCTGAACCTCGGTGGTGCCGTTGCCGACGGGCTTGACCATGGTCTGGGTGGCGTCGAACAGGGAGCCGAAGGTCATGCCGATGATGTCGGAGGAGACGATCTGGTCGGTGTTGTAGCCGAAGGACTCGTTGGACTGGGCCTTCATGGCCTCGTTGATCTGATCAACGGTGACGTCGCCTTCCACAACGGCGAAGAGGATGGTGGTGGAGCCGGTGGGGGTGGGAACACGCTGGGCAGCGCCGATGAGCTTGCCGTTCAGCTCGGGGATGACCAGGCCGATGGCCTTGGCAGCGCCGGTGCTGTTGGGAACGATGTTGACAGCGGCAGCGCGGGATCTTCTCAGGTCGCCCTTTCTCTGGGGGCCGTCGAGGGTCATCTGATCGCCGGTGTAGGCGTGGATGGTGCACATGATGCCGGACTGGATGGGAGCCAGGTCGTTCAGGGCCTTGGCCATGGGAGCCAGGCAGTTGGTGGTGCAGGAAGCGGCGGAGATGATGGTGTCTTCCTTGGTCAGGATGTTATGGTTGACGTTGTAGACGACGGTGGGCAGGTCGTTGCCGGCGGGAGCGGAGATGACGACCTTCTTGGCGCCGGCGTCGATGTGCGCCTGAGCCTTGGCCTTGCTGGTGTAGAAGCCGGTGCACTCCAGGACGACGTCCACGTCGAGCTCGCCCCAGGGCAGCTCAGCGGCGTTGGCCTTGGCATAGATGGTGATCTTCTTGCCGTCGACGACGATGTAGTCTTCGCCGGCTTCAACGGTGCTGGCCAGAGCATAGGTGCCCTGGGTGGAGTCGTACTTCAGCAGATGCGCGAGCATCTTGGGGGAGGTCAGATCGTTGATGGCGACGACTTCGTAGCCCTCAGCGCCGAACATCTGACGGAACGCGAGACGGCCAATGCGGCCAAAACCATTGATAGCAACTCTTACGGACATGTTTTTTCCTCCTTAAATATCAGTCGATTCACACGCAGGGCGTTATGATACTGGTGTGTTCTTTAGACCATTCACAATTATATCCTACTTTGGGTCCCGTTACAAGTGGTATTTTTCATAAAATCCAATATTTTTATACTTATTTTTTGATCCTTTTGCAGCAAGAAAAAAACAGTGGAAAAAACACGGAAAAAAGGCTATGATAGAAGAAAAACGGAGGGGCGAAAGGGATGAAGATCTACATTGCCGACGCCTCCGCCCTGCGCGGGCGGGAGCTGTATGCGCGGCTGTATGAGCAGACGGACGCGGCGCGGCGTCGCCGCATCGACCGGATGCGGTTTTCCGGCGACCGGCGGCGGGCTCTGGCCGCGGGGGCGCTGCTGCGCCGGGCGCTGTCGGAGGCCGGCGCAGATGGGGAGATCTTTGTCTACGGCCCGTACGGCAAGCCCCGCCTGGCTGGGGATCCGGGGATCCACTTCAATCTGGCCCATGCCGGCGACCGGGCCATGTGCGTGATCTCCGAGTACCGGGTGGGCTGCGACGTGGAGCGCCGCGGCCGCCGCGGCGCCCAGGTGGCGGAGCGGTTCTTCGCCCCGGAGGAATACGAGCGGATCCTGGCCGCGCCGGAGAGCGAGCGCGACGCCCTGTTCACCCGCTTCTGGGCGCTGAAGGAGAGCTTCCTCAAGGCCACCGGCCTGGGCCTGACCCTCCCCCTGGGCGCATTTGCCATCAACCTGGACGGCGACAGGATCACGATTCGTCAAGACGTGGACAAGAACGAATACCGCTTCTTCGAGCTCGACCCCGCCGACGAGTACCAGTACGCCGTCTGCGAGCAGAACGGCCCCGACGAGCCGCCCACAGTCGAATGGGTGGACCTGGAGAAGTGCTGATTGAATCCGTCTTCCTGAAAAGAGATGCGGATTGCCACGGCCCCGTTGGGGCCTCGCAATGACCAAGTGAGGCGGCTTCTGCGCACATTCGCTCCTGCAGGGCGGCGCCTTGGAAAAGCCCGTAGGGAGGCGTGCCCACACGCCTTCGTTGGAAATCACACACAGCGAACCATCCCCTGCGTTACGGTAGATTGGGAGAAAACCTTTTTTAGTAGTGCGGCAATAAAAAAGCTAACTGATTATTTGTGAATCAGTTAGCTTTTTTCTTAATTATTCTTGGAAAATCAAAGAATTTGATCTGTATCTGATGGAATATACTCTATGATCTTCTCAACCGTACAACAGAGGATTCTACATAAATCATTGATCGTCGTCGTATTCAGCGGCTTGTTTTTTCTCAGTTTATCAATGGTTGAACTGGAAATATGATGTTTGTTGATCAACGTATATGTCGATTCTTTGGATTGCTTGAGAGTAGCCCAAAACGGCGCGTAAGAAATCACGATTATCACCTGCATCCATATTATTATTGTTAGCGCCGGGCGGAATTAGCCATTCCGGGCCGGGCGGAAATCGCCAATTATGGCCGGATGAAAATAGCCAATCATGATTTCATGAAATTCTTTA
>CADBKB010000041.1:1723-13313 GCA_902795095.1 Oscillospiraceae bacterium | reverse complement strand
AGCGGCGTGGACGGTCTCGCACATGCCGATGGAGGCCAGGTCGCCGTCGCCCTGATAGGTGAAGACTACATGGTCGGGCAGGCTGCGCTTGACGCCGGTGGCGACAGCGGGGGCTCTGCCGTGGGCGGCCTCGATCATATCACAGGCGAAATAGTTGTATGCCAGCACGGAGCAGCCGACGGGGGCCACGCCGATGGTCTTGCCCTCGATGCCCAGCTCGTCGATGCACTCAGCCACCAGACGGTGGACGATGCCGTGGGTACAGCCGGGGCAGTAATGGAACACGGCGTCCGTTAACGCCTTGGGTTTTTCAAAGACGACCATTATTCCTGACCTCCTTCGTTCGCTTTCTTGATGGCTTCCAGCACCTCATCCGGGGTCTGGATCATGCCGCCGACACGGTAGCACAGGCTGACGGGCTTGGCGCAGCGGATGGCCAGCTCGATGTCTTCCTTCATCTGACCCATGTTCAGCTCCACGGATACGAAGGCCTTGACCTTCTCGGCCGCGGCCTGCAGGGCCTTCTTCGGGAAGGGCCACAGGGTGATGGGCCGGAGCATGCCGACCTTGATGCCCTGCTTACGCGCCTCGACGATGGCGTTGCGGGAAACGCGCGCGGTGATGCCGGTGGATACGACGCAGACTTCGGCGTCATCCATCATGAACTCCTCCCACATGGGCTCGTAGCGCTCGATGGCGGCATAGCGCTCGAAGCGCTCGATATTTGTGCGCTCCAGCTCGTCCGGGGACAGGTACAGGGAGTTGACAATGTTGTGCTCGCGCTCACAGTTGGTGCCGGTGGCGGCCCAGGGCTTCGGCGTGGGGTCGATCTCGGTTGGCTCGGGCAGGGCCACGGGCTCCATCATCTGGCCCATGGTGCCGTCAGCCAGGAGCATGACGGGCATGCGGTACTTCTCGCCCAGCTCGAAGGCCTTGAGGGTGAGGTCCGCCATTTCCTGCACGCTGGCGGGAGCCAGGACGATGACATGGAAGTCGCCGTGGCCGGGGCCGCGGGTGGCCAGGAAGTAGTCGGACTGCGACGGCTGGATGCCGCCCAGGCCGGGGCCGCCGCGCTGGACGTTCAGGATCAGCGCCGGCAGGTCGGAGCCCGCCAGATAGGAGATGCCCTCGCACTTCAGCGCGATTCCGGGGCTGGAGGAGGAGGTCATCACGCGCTTGCCCGTGGCGGAAACGCCGTAGACCATGTTGATGGCCGCGATCTCACTCTCGGCCTGCAGGAAGGTGCCGCCGATCTTGGGCATCTTCTTGGACATGTAGGCCGCGACCTCGGTCTGCGGAGTGATGGGATAGCCGAAATAGTGGCGGCAGCCCGCCAGGATCGCGGCCTCGGCAATGGCTTCATTGCCCTTCATGAGTACTTTTTCCTGCATTCGTATGCTCCTTTCTCAGCGCTCGACCGTGATGACACAGTCCGGGCACATGGTCGCGCAGAAGGCGCAGCCGATGCATGCGGCGGGATCCGTGAGCTCCACGGGCGCATGTCCCTTCTGATTGAGCCGGGTCTTGGACAGGGCCAGAAGGTTGCGCGGACAGGCGTCCACGCACAGGCCGCAGCCCTTGCACAGCTCTTCCTTAAACGTCAGTTTCGCCATAGGGCACCTCCGAATTGATTTGGTAATATAGTTTCTGGAGCTTCAGGGGGAAGAGGTTCGCCACCCGGCCCTCCAGGCTTTTACATAGGGTTTGATTGACACAGGTCATCTTGACCGGCAAGCCGGTTTTTTGAGAAATCTCATCGGCGTAGGGGAGGGAACGGAGCACCGTCTCCGCCGTGGTCTGGGGGCCAAGATTGGAATTGTTCACGATGGCGGTGAAGGGGAGGCGGCAGGCCTCTTCGATCTCGCGCAGGACCTCGATGGTATCGTCCGCGGTGCGGGTCAGGGGCCGGTACATGTTCACCACCAGGAGCATTTCAAAGTTGTTTTCCTCCACAATGGCGGGGGTATAGCGGCCCAGCGCCAGGGCGCCCCGGTCGTCGCCGCCGATGTCCAGCACGCCGAGCTGCGTCCGGTCGTCCACCAGGGCGTAGATCTCCTTCGGCATGGCGGGCACGTCCAGGTTGGAATTGGCAAATTCCGACACGATGAGCCCGATGCCCTCGGCCTTGAGCGCCGCCTCGGAGTCCTTGGTGCGGAAGTATGGATTGACGATGTCCAGATCCGCGATGACCACGTTTTCGTGGCTCCGTTTAAGATACCGCGCGTAATTCAGGGCGATATTCGTCTTGCCGCTGCCGTAATGGCCGGCAAAGAGGGTGAGTCGTTTGTTGGTCATGGCATTCACAGCTTGCTGCGGATGATCTTGCCGCTGGTGGTCTTGGGCAGAGAATCCTTGAATTCCACGATGCGCGGGTATTTATAAGGCGCGGTGTGGGTCTTGACGTAGGTCTGGATCTCCTTCTTAAGGGCTTCGGTGCCCTCGACGCCCGGTACCAGCACGATGCTGGCCTTGACCACCTGACCGCGGACCTCGTCCGGGGCGGGGGAGACGCCGCACTCGAGCACATAAGGAAGCTCCATGAGGGTGGATTCGATCTCGAAGGGCCCGATGCGGTAGCCGGAGGATTTGATGACGTCGTCGGCACGGCCCACGTACCAGAAGAAGCCGTCCTCATCCCGCCAGGCCAGGTCGCCGGTGTGGTAGAAGCCGTCGCGCCAGGTCTGGGCGGTGACCTCCGGAGAGCGGTAGTATTCCACAGCCAGGCCGCAGGGGATGCCGCCGCTGATATTGATGCAGATCTCGCCGGTGCCGCCGGGGGCCACGTCCTTGCCCTCCGGAGTGAGCAGATGCACGTCGTACAGAGGGACGGCCTTGCCCATGGAGCCAATCTTGTGGGTATCGCCGGCCAGATTGGCAATGATGACGGTGGACTCGGTCTGGCCGAAGCCCTCCATGATCCGCAGGCCCGTGGCCTTCTCAAACTGGCGGTAGACCTCGGGGTTCATGGCCTCGCCGGCGATGGCCGCGTTGCGAACGGAGCTGAAGTCGTACTGGCTCAGATCCTGCTTGATGAACATGCGGTACATGGTGGGCGGAGCGCAGAAGGTGGTGATCTGGTACTTGGCGAACATCGGCATGATGTCCTCGGCGTGGAAGCGGTCGAAATCGTAGACGAACAGGGCCGTCTCGCACAGCCACTGGCCGTAGATCTTGCCCCAGGCGGACTTGGCCCAGCCGGTATCGGAAATGGTCAGATGCAGGCCGTCCGGCGTGACGCGCTGCCAGTACCTGGCGGTGATGAAGTGGCCCAGCGGATACTTGTAGTTGTGCACGGCGATCTTCGGATAACCCGAGGTGCCGGAGGTGAAGTACATGAGCATGGGCTCGGAGCCGCACGGCGCGTTTTCGCGGCGACGGAAGCGGCGGGAGAACAGGCCGTATTCCTCGTTGAAATCATGCCAGCCTTCCCGCGGCTGTCCCACGATGATCTTCGTGAGCTTCAGTCCGGTCTCGGCCTCGGCCAGCTCCACCTCGTGGGCCACGTCGCCGTCAGAGGTGCAAAGAATTGCGCTGACGCCGGCGGCCTGGAAGCGGTAGCTCAGGTCATGCTGCTTGAGCTGATAGGTGGCGGGAATGGCGATGGCGCCGAGCTTGTGCAGGCCCAGCAGGGCGAACCAGTACTGGTAATGCCGCTTGAGGATCAGCATGACCCGGTCGCCGCGCTTGATACCCAGGGAGGTGAAGTAGTTGGCCGCCTGGCTGGAAGCGTCCTTCATATCCTTGAAGGTGAAGCGATGCTCGGTCTTGTCGTTGGCCACATGGATCATGGCCAGCTTCTCGGGACTGCGGCGGGCAATGGCGTCCACCACGTCGAAGGCAAAGTTGAACTTTTCCTCGTTCTTGAAGGCGATGCCGGTGCACAGGCCGTTTTCGTCCTCCGTGGGGATGATGAAGTTCTTGTAGACGCGCTCCACCTCGTCCTTGTCGGTCTCCGCCTTGGGAAGTACGGTTTCGCCCACGGGGGATGTGTCGGACAGGGCGTCCTGGGGACGCAGCACGATGGCGTAGAAGATGCAGTCCTCGCCGCCGGCGGCCACCATGCCGTGGGGAATGGAGCTGTCGTAATAAATGCAGTCGCCCTCGTGCAGCAGCTCCGTGTGCTCGCCCACCTGGACCTTCATGGAGCCCTTGACGATGAGGTCGCACTCCTGGCCGTAGTGGGTGGTGAGCTCGATGTCGGAGTGGAAGGCGCGGTCGGAATACTTATTGACCACCAGCAGGGGATCGGCGATACGGTTCTGGAAGTCGGCGGCCAGGTTATAGTAGACCATCTCGTGGGCCTGCTCGATCTTCTGGCCGAGGCCGTTGCGGGTGACGGTATAGGAGCGCAGTTTCGGGCTGTGACCCTCGATCAGATCGGTGACGTCGACGCCGAAGGCCAGCGCGCAGCGATACAGAAAAGCGAAGTGCAGGTCGCTGACGCCGGCCTCACAGCGGACATATTCCTCCTCAGTGATGCCGGTGCGTTCGGCCATTTCGGCGGTGGTGAAGCCGGTGATTTCGCGCAGCTCGCGGATTCGGCCGGCCATCTCCTGGATCTTGACGTCCAGTCCGGTCAGTGTCTTGTTGCTCATTGATGTTATCCTCCGTTTGCGGGCGTACAAAAAGCTCGTCCCAAAGATAGATCCTTGAGACGAGCTGCATATTGCATACCCGCGGTACCACTCAAATTGCACATACCTCTCAGTATGTACCACTCATCGGGCTCTGACAAGCCCTAAGCATTGACGCAGCTGACACGGGAGAGTTCTACTTGCTTTCGCTTTCTTCTCTCCGGCTTGGGAGCGACAAATTCCGAACGCCCATTACCGGCTCGCACCGAACGCCGGCTCTCTGAAATGAGACTGTGGGGAACCCTCTCCGTCTTAGCCTTTATTTGGTCAGAATCATATCACATGTATTGATTATTGTCAACTGGCATTATAACTTATTTCGCATGATTTTGCCGCTGATGGTTTTGGGCAATTCGTCGCGGAATACCACGATGCGGGGATATTTGTAGGGAGCAGTGTGCTTTTTGACATAGGTCTGGATCTCTTTTTTCAGCTCCTCGGTGCCCTCCTTGCCGGGCACAAGCACAATGCTGGCCTTGACTACCTGGCCGCGGATCTCGTCCGGGGCGGCGGAGACGCCGCACTCGAGCACATAGGGAAGCTCCATGATGGTGGATTCGATCTCGAAGGGCCCGATACGGTAGCCGGAGGACTTGATCACGTCGTCGGCACGGCCAACGTACCAGAAGTACCCGTCCTCATCACGCCATGCCACATCGCCGGTGTGATAAAGACCGTCGTGCCACTGCTGCTTCGTTTTTTCCTCGTCGCGGTAGTAGCACTGGAACAGGCCGTTGGCAATGCTCTTGTCGGTGTGGATAACGATCTCACCGTTGACGCCGTCGGGCACGGGGTTGCCGTCGGGATCCGCCAGATCCACGCCGTAGCAGGGGATGGGCTTGCCCATGGAGCCCGGCTTGATGGGAGTGCCCAGCAGGTTGCCGATGGACAGAGTGGTTTCCGTCTGGCCGAAGCCTTCGGCAACGGCCAGGCCCGTGGCCTTCTGGAACTGGTAGAAGACTTCCGCGTTCAGCGCCTCGCCGGCGGTGGTGGCGTGCTCGATGGAGCTCAGATCATACTGGCTGAGGTCCTGCTTGATGAGCATGCGGTACATGGTGGGCGGCGCGCAGAAGGTGGTGATGTGGTACTTGGCGAACATGGGCAGGATCTTATCGGCATGGAAGCGGTCGAAGTCATAGACGAACACCGCGCCCTCGCAAAGCCACTGGCCGTAGAGCTTGCCCCACAGGGCTTTGCCCCAGCCGGTCTCGGAGATGGTGAAGTGCAGGCCCTCACGACGCACCTGATGCCAGTACTTGGCGGTGACGAAGTGGCCCAGGGCATATTTATAACTGTGCTGGACGATCTTCGGATAGCCCGTAGTGCCGGAGGAGAAGAACATCAGCATGGGATCCGAGCCGCAGGGGGAATTCTCGCGGCGGCGGAACCGACGGGAGAACAGGCCGTATTCTTCGTTGAAGTCGTGCCAGCCCTCGCGCGGCTGTCCGACGATGATCTTGGTCAGATTGACTCCCATGACCTGCTCGGCCAGCTCCACCTGGCGGGCAGTGTCGCCGTCGCCGGTGCAGACGATGGCACTGACGCCCGCGGACTCGAACCGGTAGGTGAAGTCGTGCTCCAGGAGCTGGTTTGTGGCGGGAATGGCGATGGCGCCGATCTTATGCAGACCCAGGATGGAGAACCAGAACTGATAGTGCCGCTTGAGCACCAGCATGACCCGGTCGCCGCGCTTGATGCCCAGGGAGGTGAAGTAGTTGGCCGCCTGGCTGGAAGCGTCCTTCATATCCTTGAAGGTGAAGCGCTGCTCCTCCATATCGTTGCTCACATAGACCATGGCGAGCTTGTCCGGCTCCCGACGGGCGATGCCGTCGACGATATCGAAAGCAAAGTTAAATTCCTCCGCGTTGGGGAAGGAGATGGACTGCAGGCAGCCGTTCTCATCCTCCACGGGCTTGACGAATTTCTCGCACAGCAGGCTGGGCTCCGGCTGGCGCACCCGCTGCGGGGTGGGCTTGATGACCTTGTCGGTCTCGTCGGAGGCCATGATCATCGCCAGGAACACACAGTCGGCGCCGTCGATGGCGATCATGCCGTGGGGAGTGGAGCTGTTGTAGAAGATGCTGTCGCCCTCATGCAGGACCTCCACGTGCTCACCCACGCGGACCTTCATGCTGCCCTTGATGACCAGGTCGAACTCCTGGCCGGCATGGGTGGTGGTGTGGATGGGCTCATGCTGGAGCTGCTCGGAATATTCATAGGTGACCCAGTAGGGGGTGGCCAGCTTATGGCGGAATTTGGAGGCCATGTCCTGGATGGTGATGCCGTCTTCGCTGGCGGTAACCAGACCGCGGTCACGGCGGGTGACGGTATAGCTGGACAGACGGGCGCTGTTGCCCTCCAGCAGATCCGTCAGCTCCACGTTAAACACCTTGGCGCATTTGTGGATAAAGGTGAAGGGCAGGTCGATCTCAGCCCGCTCGTACTGCAGGTACAGCGATTCAGGAATTTCAATTCGCTCAGCCATTTCCCGGGTGGAGTATTCGGAGATTTCGCGCATGGCGCGGATGCGCTGGGCGATGTCCAGCAGTTGGGTGTTGACAGTGTTCGGACTCATGGTGATTTCCTTTCTGCATTGTGCCTGGAGTGAAATAAAAAAACAGCCCGTCTCAATCTTTGAGACGAGCTGTAAGCATACATACCCGCGGTACCACTCAAATTGCGCCGTTCGGCGCCCCTTCAGGCCCCAACAGGCCCTATCCCTTAACGCGGGCAACGGAAGGCTTTACTGACAACCGTGTTCAGGCCTTCAGCTCGGAAGTGATAGGTTTTATGGGTCCATGCTGCCGGTTTGCACCAACCACCGGCTCTCTGAAAGCGATTCGCCCGACCGTCTTCGTCATAGCTTTTCGTATTTGGTTGTTGCGAGAACTGTATCACACAAATGCACAAAAGTCAAGCACTATTTTTTGCGGTTCTGACGAGTTATTTGCCTCCGCCACAGCGTTCGCCCGCTTGCGCCGGGTAAAAAACCGGGAGACGAAAAGGATTCGTCTGCGTATGGTTACAGCTGTTCGGTGGATTTGGCGGTGTCGATGCCGGCGGCGTCCTGCAGGCCCAGGCGCTTTGTGGCGTCTTCGCGCATTTTGTACTTGAGGATCTTGCCCGCGGCGTTCATGGGGAAGCCATCGACGAAGTCGATGTAGCGAGGCACCTTGTGGCGGGCCATGGAGGCGCGGATGTAGTCGAGCATCTCCTGCTCGGTCAGGCTCTGGCCCTTCTTGAGCACGATGCAGGCCATGATCTCCTCGCCGTATTTCTTATCCGGTACGCCGATGACCTGAACGTCCTGCACCGCCGGATGGGTGTAGATGAATTCCTCGATCTCCTTGGGGTAGATGTTCTCGCCGCCGCGGATGATCATGTCCTTCAGTCGGCCGGTGATGCGGTAGTTGCCGTCAGAATCCCGGCAAGCCAGATCGCCGGAGTGGAGCCAGCCCTCGGCGTCCACAGTGGCGGCGGTGGCTTCGGGCATCTTGTAGTAGCCCTTCATGGTGTTGTAGCCACGGGAGCAGAATTCGCCGTTGACGCCGTCGGGAACTTCTTCACCCGTCTCCGGGTCGATGATCTTGCACTCCACATGGGGGAAGTCGTAGCCGACGGTATAGCAGCGCAGATCCAGAGGATCGGTCCAGGCGGACATGGTGCTGCCCGGGGAGGACTCGGTCTGACCGTAGACGCTGACGATGCCGCGCATGTTCATCTCGTCGGGCTGGGCGGCGCGCTTCATGAGCTCCGGCGGGCAGCCGGAGCCGGCCATGATGCCGGTGCGCATGTAGGAGAAGTCCGTCTTGCGGTAGTCGGGATGGTTGAACATGGCGATGAACATGGTAGGCACGCCGTGGAAGCAGGTGATGCGCTCCTGATTGATGCAGGCCAGGGAGACCTTGGCGGAGAAATAGGGCAGAGGACAAAGGGTCGTGCCGTGGGTCATGGAGGCCGTCATGGCCAGCACCATGCCGAAGCAGTGGAACATGGGCACCTGGATCATCATGCGGTCCGCGGTGGAAAGGCCCATGCGGTCGCCGATACATTTGCCGTCATTGACCACATTATAATTTGTCAGCATGACGCCCTTGGGGAAGCCCGTGGTGCCGGAGGTGTACTGCATGTTGCACACATCGTCCGGCCGGACGTTGGCGGCCATACGCCAGACCTCTTCGATGGGCACCAGATCCGCCCGGTCCATGGCCTGGTCGAAGTTCAGGCAGCCCGGCATGTTGAAGCCGACGGTGATGACATTGCGCAGGAAGGGAAGCCGCTTGGCATGCAGGGGAGCGCCGGGCTTTGTACCGGCCAGCTCGGGACACAGCTCGTTGATGATTTTGGCATAATTCGAATCCAGACAGGAGTCGATCATCACCAGCGTGTGAGTATCGGACTGGCGAAGCAGATACTCGGCTTCATGGATCTTGTAGGCGGTGTTGACAGTGACGAGCACGGCGCCGATCTTGGTGGAGGCCCAGAAGGTGATGTACCAGGCGGGCACGTTCGTGGCCCAGATGGCCACCTTGCTGCCCCGGCGCACACCCAGAGAGATCAGCGCCCGGGCGAAGTTATCCACATCCTCCCGGAATTCCTCATAGGTGCGGGTGTAGTCCAAGGTGGTGTATTTGAAGGCATACTGATCCGGGAACTCCTCCACCATGCGGTCGAGGACCTGGGGGAAGGTCTCGGAAATCAGCGTATCGTGCTTCCAGACATACTGGCCGGTGTGATTATAGTTGTCATAGAGGGTGCGCTTCTTGCCCCGGGGATTGTCGAAGCGGCTCATATAGTTAACGAAATGGGAGAAGATGACCTCCTTGTCCTGCAGGTCCATCATCCATTCCGGCTTCCATTCGATGGAGATGAAGCCGTCATAGTCGATGGAGGAAAGGGCCAGCATCATGTCCTTCGTGGGCAGGGTGCCCTCGCCGATGAGATTGTAGGTAAAGGCGTCGTCGGAGTCGCGCAGGTGGACATGGCGCACATAGCCGCCCAGATTACGGATGGTGGCGTCGGCGCTTTCGCCGTGGTCGCGGTAAGGATGGTGGATATCCCACAGAGCCGCCAGCTGATCGCAGGCAAAATCGTCGAGCAGGGCGCGCAGGCGGGCGGTATCGGAGAAGACGCCGCTGGTTTTGAGCAGGATCGTCAGCCCCAGACGCTCGGCGTCTGGGATCAGGCAGCGCAGAGCGCCGCGGATGCGCTCGTCGTCATCGTGCAGCGCAACGACGCAGACATAGGGCACCTGCATATTGTGGGCGATCTGCATGATGTCGCCCACGGTATCCAGGCAGTCCTCGCTGGAGATGTCGCAGGAGGTGTCAAACACCGGGATGGAAAGCTTTTTCTCCCGGAGCTGACGCACGGTGGCGGCGGTGTTGTACTTGTGGAAGGGGCCGCCGCGGTCGGTGAGCGCGGGGGTCTTGTGGATGTTGTAGACCTCGATGCCGCCGAAGCGCATGTCCAGGGCGGTCTGGATGTTTTCTTCCCAGCTGACGTCCAGCCAGCCGCGAGTGGAAAAGGACAGATTCATAGCAGTTTCTCCTTAGTTGCCTTCCTCTTCATAGACGATCTTATTCAGGGCGTTGACGTAGGCGTGGATGCTGGCGCCGAGGATATCGGTGGAGATGCCCCGTCCGGAATAGAGCTTGCCGCCGCTGCGCAGCTTGACCACGGTCTCGCCCATGGCCTCGCGGCCCTCGGTGACGGCCTGGATCTGGAAATCATCCAGCTCGTAGTGATGGCCCACGGCCTGTTCAATGGCCAGGATGGAGGCGTCAATGGGGCCGTCGCCCACGCACAGGCCCTCGATGGTCTGGCCGTTCTTCTGCAGCTTGATGTGGGCCGTGGAGGCGATGGCGTTGCCGGAGTTGATGACATAGGTTTCGATCCGGAAGGTGGGAGGCACCTGCATGGCGCTGGAGGCCACGATGGCGTCCAGCTCCCGGGCGCCGACCTTTTCCTTGCGATCGGCTATGCGCCGAAAGGCCTCATATACCTTGACGCCGTCCTCTTCGCTCAGGTCATAGCCCAGCTGCGCCACCACCTTCATTACGGCGCTCAGATCGTCATGGGCGGTGAGATACAGGCCGGAATTGTCCTGCACGCCGTTATCAAAGGGGGAGTTCTTGCTGCGGCTGGTCTCGAACATCCAGGAGATCTGCCGCAGGATCCGGTGCATCTGGGTCACATGTACCCTGCAGCCGGCGTCCAGCTGCGCGCCCTTGGCGGTCAGGATCTTGGCCAGGTTTTCCACACTGGCGGTGTCGATGGGATAGGAGGCTGCCTTGACCTCGCCCACGCCCGCGCGGATGGCGGCGATGGCGCAGGAATCGGCCATGGACAGCTCATTCGAGATGCCCACGCCCAGAGTCACATCCCGAAGGGCGGGGATGTTTTCGTACAGACGGGCGATGAAGGCGGAGAATTCATCCGGCAGCATGGCGCCGGCGGTATCGCAGACGGTGATGGTGCCGGCGCCGGCCTCGATGGCGCAGGCAAGGGCCTGATAGAGGAAACCGCTGTCAGCGCGGGTTGCGTCGTCAGCCCAGAATTCCACGTCCGGGCACAGGGCCTTCGCTCTGCGCACGGCCTCGCCGATGGCCTCCAGCATGGCGGCGGGCTTCTTATGGGCCAGGTATTCCATCTGTACGGCGCTCACCGGCGCGCAGACCTGCAGACGCGGGCGCCCCGCTTCGGTCAGCGCGTTCCAGGCCCGCTGGGCGTCGCCCTCGTCGAGGCCTGTGGGCACGGCCACAATGGCATGTTTAACGGCGGTGGAGATGGATTTGATCAGCAGCGCGTCCACCTTCGGATTGACGATGGGGCTCGTCTCGATCACGTCGACCCCAAGCCGGTCAAGCTGCTTGGAAAGCTCGATCTTTTCCCGGAAGCTGAGGTTCACGCCGGCAGCCTTGCCGGACTGCTTCATGGTGACGTCGCTGATGGAA
>CADBKB010000041.1:0-1628 GCA_902795095.1 Oscillospiraceae bacterium | reverse complement strand
CGAGGCCTCAGGGACGAATGTCGATTCGCGGTACCACCCTGGTTCATCCGCATGCGGATGCGCTTTCTCGGGCTCTGATAAGCCCATGGCCGGTAACGGGGCCGGACGTACACAGCTAATGGCATGGCGTTCGCCGTGTCTACTCGGGAGGCAGGCTGCTTTCTGTCCTCGGCACCGGCTCGCACCACCCGCCGGCTCTCTGGGGCGCTCCGACAGAAGCATAATTCCGTCATCGTATTTTTCGGTATTGCGTCAATTTAAGCACACCGAATGGGAATTGTCAAGGACAGAAAAACAGATTCGGTGATTTACATAAAAAGGACGGAACCCGTGGGACCGGAGTTGCCCGTTTCGTCAGATTTTGTCCGCCGCATCCCCGAGAATGAAACTCCGGATCCTCCCGAGCATGTACAGAGAGCCGAAGGCCAGAACGCAGCCGTCGGGCTTGGCCAGCTCCAGGGCCATGCGGACACCCGCCTCCACGCTTTCAGCGCTCCGGGCGTCGGCGCCCATGTCCCGCAGAGCGGCGGCCAGCGCAGGGGCGGAAAGCGCCCGGGGATTCGGGGGCTCCACGGTAATGAAGCGGCGGATCAGGGGCATGACAGGGAAGTACATTTTTTCATATTCCTTGTCGGCCATCACGCCGGTCACGGCAATGATATCCCGGCCGGGCAGATAATCGAGGATGTTCTCCTTCAGCGATAGCATGCACTGCACGTTGTGCCCGCCGTCGACGATCACATCCGGCTGCGTGTGCAGCAGCTCGAACCGGCCGGGCCATGCCACAGCGGCAAGCCCTTCGCGCACCGATGCATCCGGGATCGACCATCCCTTTGCACGCAGGACCTCGACAATGTGCAGCACCATGGCGCAGTTGCAGAGCTGGTTGCGCCCCAGCAGGGACAGATGCAGCCGGCCAAAGCCGTCAAAATCAAACGCCTGGCCCTGCAGGCTGTGGGATACGGGATGCAGACGGGAAAAATCCGCCCGTGTCCAGCCAAGGGAACGGTCCAGGGCGATTTCCCGGTAGACGGCCTCCACCTCGGGAGAAGCCGGATAGGTGACGCAGGCGCCGCCGGGCTTGAAGATACCGGCCTTGGTCCGGGCGATGGCCTCATGGGTGGAGCCCAGGTACTGCATGTGATCCATGCCGATGGTGCAAAGCACCGCGCACTCCGGGACTTCTATGACATTGGTGGAATCGAACTCCCCGCCCATGCCGCACTCAAGAACGACAATATCGCACTTCCGGCGGGCGAAGAACTCAAAGCCGATGCAGGTGACGAGCTCGAATTCCGTGGGTACATCGTCCATGGAATCGGCAAAGGGACGGACGAATTCCGTGATATGGCAGAGCTCATCATCGGTGATCGGTTCGCCGTTGACCTGCATCCGCTCGTGAAAGCGGTTGATGTAGGGGGAGGTATACAGGCCGGTTCGATATCCGGCTTTGCGCAGGATGGCTGAGAGCATGGCGCAGGTGGAGCCCTTGCCGTTGGTGCCAGCCACATGGACGAATCTCAGCTTGTTTTGAGGATCGCCCATTTTGGACAGAAGCTCCCGGGTGCGGGACAGGCCCGGCACACTGCCGCGCCAGTTTACAGAGTGGATGTACTCCAGAGCCTCAG
>CADBKB010000040.1 GCA_902795095.1 Oscillospiraceae bacterium | reverse complement strand
GGTCGACGCCTTCCTGAACGCCGACAGCATCGAGGAGGTTGATCTCGAGGAGCTGGCCGACGAGGCTGGCCAGGCGGTCTACGACGCCGGCGGCGCTGATTTTGTCGGCGCGGACGGCGAGGTCATCGGTTCTGTGAGCGCCTATCCCCTGGACGGAGACGGCAATTCCGATCAGGAAGCGGCCGAGGAAACCGAAGCGCCGGAGCCCGGAGAGGAAATGTCCCTCCGGGAGGCCAGAGACGCCTATACCGGCACCGTCTCCGACCGGCAGCAGCTGGCCGGCGGCGACAGTCTGACCGGCGGCATGGAGAATCTGGCTGCCGCGTCCGGCGTTCTGGGCGATCAGGCACAGGAGAGCTATCCGGGAAGAGAGTACGCGCTGCACTTCGAGGCGGAAGAGGAGGCGGTTTTCCTCGTTATCACGCCCAAATACTCCGAAGCCGCCGACGGCGACTCCACCATCATGCTTCTTTTAAAGGATCAGCCCGAGGGCGCCTCTGTGCCCGAGGACTTCAATATGCGCTCCGTCCTCATCCTGGACGAGGACGAGCCGGAGGAGGTCGTCATCAGTTTTGCTGAACCGGAAATCCGGGCCGAAGACGGCTCCGCCGCGATCAAGGTCACCCGGCAGGGCCGTGTCAACGCCATGGTGGGCGTGTATCTGTCCTCCAACGACGGCACCGCCAAAGCGGGCGACGACTATTCCGGCGTGGGCGCAAAGCTCTGGTTCCCCATGGGCATTACCGAGCGCACCGTGGAGCTGCCCGTGGGCCACGGCACAGAGGAGAAGGACTTCAACCTCTATATCAATACCTTGCCCGAGGCCAAAGACGTTTCGATCGGAACGAGCTCTGCCCACGTGGTCATTCCCGCCGCCGAGCCCGGCGCCGAGCTTCTGGCTGCGAAGGATGCCGACCGCCTCGGCGAGGAGTGGGATATGCAGGACCGCATGGACGAGAAAACAGATCAGGTCCAGTTCAAGGACGGCGGCGCCACCGTCTTCATGAAGACCAAGATCGACAAATGCTGCGGCGAATACATCGATTTCTATACGCCCAGAAGCTACGCCTGGGACGGTGTCCACGTCAGCTTCAAGGTTCACACCTGGTATTCCATGATCGAGTTCATCATCAGGAAATGGCAGGACGGCGAGTGGACCGACCTGTATGACAAGAAGTACGGCGACTGCGCCACCAAGGACAACCAGACCCAGGATGTTTATTACAATTCAGAGGAGGGACCGGCATATCTCCGGTTCAAGGACTGGTGCTACGAGGTGCACAACGGCTTCCGCGACAGCTATACGGATCTCACCCTGTATTCCATTGAGCCCATCAAGCGCAAGTTCACCGTTTCGCTGAAGGATCCCGTGCTGCTGAACTATCAGGGCATGACGGACGCCCAGGTGCTGAAGAACTACCAGACCGCCATCCTGGACTCCTCCATGGAGACCAAGGACACCTACTGGACGGGCGATTATTTCTCTGTCTCCCGCCTGAGCGCGCAGGAGTGGTCCCGCCTGACGGGTCTTGTGGCGGTGGCCCCCGACGGTCGCACCAAATCCCTCGGCTCGATTGACGGCAAGACCGGCTCGGTGAACGTGCAGCTCAGCGAGTCCACCATCAACTCCCTGGCCGAAGGCGGCTATATCACCTGGAAGAAGAGCGGCAGCTCCTACTCCGGCTCCATTGACGTGCGTCCGGTCTTCAGCTATGTGAAGGATATCACCGTGAAGATCCGGGATTCGGGCTACGGCGGCGCCGCTCTGAAGGCCGAGCCCGCCCTCCGCTGGGATTTCGGCGCCGACAACCTAATGGACGCCAAAATGGGCGCAAACAGCAAAAACGCCGTCAGCTGGGCAGGAGAACAGGACGCCGACGGCAACGATTACTATACCTTTACCGCCGCGGGCGGCGATCCCTACGTCTCCATCGACACGCCCGCCGCCACCACCGATCTCCAATGGGTCACGGTGCGCGCCAAAAACCTCTGCGGCGCGAAGGCCATCGAGCTGTACGGCCGGTTCAACAACTCCGGCCCCAACGCCGAATCCTGCGTCCACGTCGACCTGGAACAGGACCAGCAATGGCACACCTACCTCGTCAACATTCCCGAGGAGAACGTGCGGACCGTGAACGCCTACAAGGGCACCACCATCAACAGAACCGCCTGGACGGGCAGTGCGAACTGGCTCCGCATCGATCCCATGTGGAAAGAGGGCGACGGCGGCATGAGCAGCGGCGATCAGATCCAGATCGACTATGTCGAGTTCTTCCCGACGAAGGCGGAGGCGGAGAAATCCGCCGGCAGAGTGCTCGCCCCCGGCACCTACACCTTCCACTACGGTGATAAGCTCACCTTTGTGCAGAATTCCACGGTTGCGAGCGCCAACGACGACCTGCGCCCCGTGGGTATGGGCTATCAGAGCCGCAAGACCGGCGCCGCCGGCGCACTCACCGGGCAGACGGACTGCTCCTACTACATCACCAACGACGATCCCTATGTAGACGATGAGCCCACCTATACCCTGACCCAGGACTACTATGAGTTCTGGCAGGTGTTCAGCGATGAAGGCAACGCCGTCCAGGTCCGCGTGGCCGAGAATGACCTGCAGTACTTTGACGCGACAAAGGGCATCCTTGCGGACGCGGCCGCCGGCCCGGTCACCGGCGGCTACCGGTACTATACCGTGAAGCCCAGCGTGGTCACCAATGAGCTCATCGACCTGTCTGCCGAGGCAAAAGACAGCGAAAACGTGCCCACCTGGATCCTGCCGAACGATAAGACGGTCTATTCCGGCAGCACGTTCTGGTTCCACGCAGGGGTCAGGGCCGCGGACAATGTGGTCACCCTCGGCGTGGACCGCAGTGCGTCAAACCACGCCTATTATTCCTTCTCCGGCACCGCCTACACCTCCACCCTGAACCTTTCCAGCGGGCACGACGCCGGCGACGTCATCCCCGTCCAGGGTGTCGCGGTCATGACGCCGCGCAGCGGCGGCGTCTCCATGGAGGAGGGCGACTTCGATCTGCCCGCCGTGTATCTGGTGGGCGGCACCACGATGCGCTATCTGGTCTCCTATAACGGCCAGACCGACATCCGCGAGGTCAAGCTGGCCCCGGCGGACGCCGCGAAGACGACCGCGAATTATGAGGGACCGGACGGCGGCATAAGTACGGTCCAGGCCGTACCCGTTACCCTGGGCAGCATCAAGGTGGACACCTGGGTGCCCGGCGGAGCGCGGTTCTCCGAGGTGACCGTCAATCTGGGCGGCTTCAACGCCACCGCCATCAGCGCCGTGGAGCTCAACGGCAAAAAGCTCGAGGTCTCCGTGAAGGTGCAGCCCGGCAGCGGCTACATGACCACGGACAAAAATGGCAATACCGTCACCGTCCCGGAGAATATCGTGGATGTGAGACTCTATTTCCAGAGCACCATCACGGGCGAAATCCACGGCGAATACTCCGTCAACGCGGAGGAAGAAAAGTACCGACTGGCCTGGGATGCGGCCACCAACACCGCCAAGCTGACCATCCGGGAATTCAAGCCGGACGCCCCGGAGCTCTATACCTACGGCGACGTGCTCATGGCGGAGCTCATCACGGACCGGCAGACCGGCGTCAACAAGTTCATGGATTGGGTCATGGTCTATCAGCCCGTGTCCACCGGTTTTGCGGTTATCGCCGACCAGGATTACGTCCCAACCACCTTCAACTATGACGTGAACATCGCCGAGATGCTTGATTCGAGCATCGAGGGCGTGCAGGACGACGAGGGCGGCAATCGCCGGGCCAACTTTGGCCAGTTCCCGTTCTTTGGCGCCATCACAGCAGCCGTCAAAGTGTTTACCTACTACTCCAGCGCGAATAAGTACTCTGAGGCGAAGCAGATCATCGATGATCTGGAGGATATGGACGAGAGCGGCGAACTTGGCGGCGACGACGCCGAGCTCATGGAATCAGTCGCTGTCCCGACCAAGTGGACCATGAGCGCTTTGGTGGTCATGAAGGACAACTATTACAACGGCATGCGTATTCTGGTCGGTGTGGCCATGACCACCGGCAACGGCAAGTATCAGAAGCGGGCGAATCCCTACCGGTCCTTCAAAAGCACCCAGGAATACACCAGAGGAGACGTAGATATTGACAATCCGGACAATTTGATCATGAAAAGCGGTCCCCAGAATACGAAGGCACAAAACCGGAACGTCATCAAATCAGAGTTTGGGGGCGGCTATATCACATTCTCTGTCTACGTGGGCTTCTATCTGGATTTCGGCTACATTGAGATCATGGATGAAGAGGAGAACGGCAAATACGAAATCAGCCATGACATTGTGTTCATGGGCGCCGGCGGCTTCATCGGCGCGCAGTTCACCGCCGGCTACACCTGGTATATCTTCCCCTGGGGTATTCCAATGTACGCCAACCTCGAAGCCATGCTGCGCGTCACGTTGTTCCTGGGCGCTTCCGCCGATCCGAACAAGACCCTGGAAAAGGCCTACTATGACAATGACCAGCAGACCGGCGAGGACTGGGGCTTCAATCTGGAGGTGGACGGACGGGCAGGCGTTTATCTCACGCTCGGTGCGGGCTTTGCCAAGGTGGCTTCTGTGCGGGCAACCGGCGGCCTGGGCCTCCACGCGGGCTACAGTCTGCGCATGAGCGACTGGTTCCCGAATCTGACGGGAGCGAATACTCTCAGCTTTGCCACGGACGCCATGTTCTCCGGCGGCATCGACACCCCCTTCGGCAGCTATGACCTCTGGAGCGCTTCCTGGCCGCTGCCCTGGGGCTACGGCTGGCTGCAGTACTTCCAGCAGATGACGCGGGCCAACAACCTGATTCACTTCATCAAGCAGAACATCGACGAAGGGTATTGCCCCGAAAGGTACCGTGCAGAGGCGCAGACCCGGGTGGATGAGCTGGCTGCCTATGTGGACCAGTACACCGGCGACGGCCCCATCCTGCGCAAAAAGGTCAACGCACTGCAGTCCTGGGCCGAGGATCACCATGCCCTCGGCGCCACTGAGAGCAGACGCGTGGACGCCATCCGCATGGGCGGTCTTATCGGCAACATCATGGAAGCGGTCATGCTCACCGACGGCGAGGATCCCTCCAATCAGAACTACCACGTCAACGACCACGTGGACTCCAGCTGGGTTGCCGGCGACGACGCATCCCTGATGGCGGCCTTCGGCCCTGTGGAATCCCGCAAGCTGATGGACAACGCCCCCAGCCAGCCCTCCAGCCAGATCATCGCTCTGGGCGGCAACCGCTTCCTGGTGGCCTTCCTGGACGACGATACCTCCCGGGAGCGCCAGCAGGCCTGGGTCCTGAAGTACACGGTCTACGACGCCAACGCCGGCACCTGGACCGAGCCCAAGGCCATCCAGAACGACGGCACCGGCGACAGCCAGGCCAACCTGGTGGACGCCGGGGAGAAGATCATCATCTCCTGGACCTCCATCGTCCCGGAGAAGCTGCAGGCCCTCAAGGACGAGGTGGCTGCGGAGTACAAGCGCAAGACCGGCTACACGGCTACGGAAGATCAGATCCTCCTTGAGCTGGAGGCCGATCCTGCCCGCCTGCTGGAGCTGATGGACGTCTTTACGGTGCAGTTCGACAAGAACGCTTGTACCCTCGGCTCCATCGAGCAGCTCACCGACGACGATTTCTATGACGCGGGGCCGCAGGCGGTCTATGACAACAAAACCGGCGACTACATCATCCTCTATTCCAAGACCAGCCAGGACCGGGAGGACTACGCCACCTCCGGAGATCGCTTTGAGAACATGATCAGCGGCAACCCGGATGACAAAACCTATTCCGTGATGGCTTACATGCTCTACAACAACCAGACCGAGGCCAAGGATACCAGGGGCAATACCCACGAGCCCGGCTGGGCCAGGGACTACTACTTCCCCAATGAGACGGACGAGGATCTGGCGAGCCAGGACTTCTGGCTCGAGCAGTACGGCGGCCAGCGCTTCCTGAGCTCTGCCCTGCGGGAGGAGGACGGCGGTCAGATCGACATGCCCATCTCGGACCTCACCGTGGCCAGGGGCTACAACGGACTGGCGGCCTATGCCTTCACCGTGGACAAGGACTATAACCTCGACACCAATGACGACAGAGACCTGTTCGTCCAGTTCTACCGCTTCTCCGACCACAGCACCTACGTGCCCATCAAGGTCGCGGGCGAGAAGAAGAACTACATTCTCGACCGCGGCAGCGGCGAGTTCACCGGTACTGCCATGAAGGAGGTCGGCGTGGCTCAGCCCAAGCTGATCCGCTCCGGCGGCTCCACCTGGCTGTTCTGGCGCCAGGCGGACGAGGGCCTGTACTACATGAACATCTCCGAACTGCTGAACGCGCAGGTGGCTGTCGCGCCGGAGGAAAGCGGCGACGGCGACTGGTACTATGACGGCAATACGGAGATGACCTACGCGGTCAAGGCCGACGGCAGCTTCGCCGTCGACGGCACCACCGGCGAGCCCTATCAGCCGGATATTCAGAAGGTTGATTTTGGTTCCGCGCTCACGGACGGAAAGCTGACCGCTACGGACTATCAGGTCGTCACCGACAAGGACGACAACCTCTACGTGGTATGGAATGACACCAGCACCTATCAGGCGCCCGTCGATGAAAAAGGCGAAATGATCGTCACCCATCCCACCTTGGGCATCTACGCCTCGGCGATGATCAAGGAGGAGACCCCCGACGAGGATGAGGATGACGGCGCCGCCGACCTCGCCACCTGGTCCAAGCCTTATCTGATGACCCGAGACCATACCTCCAACGACGGCCTTGCCATCGCACTGGACGAGTCCGACGGATCGCTCATCATTGTGCACAACCAGTACGAGATGCTCTTCGCCGATACGGAAGAAGAGCAGCTGCAGATGGTCGAAAAGGGCCTTGCAGGCATCCAGGTGAACGAGGAGGAAGGAAAAGCCTATTTCGTGGGCTATCCGTTCTATCCCACCGAGATCAGCCTGATGCTCACCCGCTTTGCCCCCATCGGCTCCGTGGAGGCCACGCAGTTTGAATTCTCCGACGAGACGCCCGTGGCGAACCAGACCGTCTCGGTGGCTGCGGCCATCGAAAACACCGGCCTCACCACCGCCGAGGGCTGCGAAATCAAGGTCTACGAGTACAAAGACGGTCGGCGCGGCAAGGAGATCTATTCCACCTCCAGCGACGAGCCCCTCCGCGTGAACAAGGGGAAAAAGATCACCTTCCCGTGGACGATCCCGGCGGACGGCCCCGAGGGCTATTGCCTCCAGACGGTCATCCGGGAGAAGAAGGCCGACGGCGGCTTCTATGAGGCCATCGAGAACTTCTCCGATCCCTTCGAGCTCACGAGCGAATATGAACCGGTACTGGAGCAGTGCGTGCAGAATGGCGACGGCTTTGACGTCAAGTTCCACGTGACCAACACCGGCAACGAGCCCGCCCCCGAGGGAACCACCGTGGACCTGATCCTCCAGGCCCTCCACGGCGACCTCAAGGAGCGCTACGGCATGGACGACGACAGGCTGATCACCGAGGACATCTCCGGCCTCGCCCCCGGCGAGACAAAGGAGGTCGTGAAGACCATCACTCTCCCCGTGAGCGTATTCCGCTTCTGCGGCTATGACGCCGTCACCGTCAGTGTGATGGACCAGGACGAGGAGCTGCAGGCCACCACGGATCAGGAGCTCATCATCCTTGACGCTCCCATCAATCTGTCGCTGAACGGCAATCAGCCGATCGCCGTGGAAGCGGGCAAGACGGCGCAGGCTGATCTGGATTACGATTCCACCGTGTTCATCGACGCCGGCGGCTCGGTCAGCTATACCGTGGCCGATCCCAGCATCGCATCCGTGGACGCTGAGGGCAAGGTCACCGGCCTGAGCGACGGCACCACCACCCTGACCGCGACGGTGATGCCCAGCGGCAGAAGCAAGAGCGTGAAGCTCCAGGTCGGCGAGGGCTGCAGGAAGGACGCCTCCTGCCCGATCAGCAGGTACACCGATTCCGATCCCAAGGCTTGGTACCACGACGGCGTGCACTGGGCGCTGGACGAGGGCGTGATGAACGGCGTGGCCGAGGACAAGTTCGCCCCGAATACGCCCACCAGCCGCGCCATGATCGTCACCATGCTCTACCGCATGGAGGGCGAGCCGGAGGTCGGTACGAAGCCAAGCTTCACCGACGTGCCCGAGGGCAAGTTCTACACCAAGGCGGTGGCCTGGGCCTTTGCCAACAAGATCGTCGACGGCTACAATCCCGAGACCTTTGGGCCCAACAACGATCTGACCCGCGAGCAGCTGGTCACGATCCTGGAGCGCTACGCCAAGTACAAGGGCCTCGACGTGAGCAAGGGCGAGGAAGCCTATCTGACCGGCTTCACCGACGCGGATACGATCTCCAACTATGCGGTCAAGGCCTTCCGCTGGGCGGTGGACGCCGGGATCATCAACGGCATGACGAAGACCACCCTGAGCCCGAAGACCAACGCCACCCGCGCCCAGGTTGCGACCATGCTCATGCGCTTCGACAATCTGAAGTAAGACACGGGCACAGCGCAATCGCAAATCATGAAAAAAGCCTCCCCTGCTCCCATCGGGCAGGGGAGGCATCTTTTGGCGGAGGTGCAGACGGCGTCAGGACGCCCCTTTCAAATATTCCTTGACAGCACAAAATAGCATGTTATACTAAGAACATGCAGTACAAATGGAATAATTTATGCAGAAAGGACAAGAGAAGATGAAAAGAAGGTGGATCTGTTGGATTCTTACGGTGATCCTGGCGCTCGGGCTGCTGAGCCCCGGCGCGTTCGCGTCCCCAGCGGTTTACGATACCGCGGACGCGCTGGACGAAGGCGGGCAATACGTGCTCACCCTCCGGCAGCAGACGGTCGTCCCCGGCGGAACGCTGTTCACCTTCACGATGGACGGCACCGTTGAGGGGACCTACAGTATCAGGGGCGGCCCCGGCTATCTTTATGCCACCCGCGGCGCCCTCAGCTGCACCTCGGCCTCTGTGAGCGCCCAGGCCTCCTGGACCGTCACCATGGCCGATGGCGCCCTGACCCTGCGAAACAATACCGGCAGCCAGTATTATCTGATCTACAGCGGCGGCGCCTTCAGCGCCAACCGAAACGCGGGCGAGGAGCTGTCGCTCTATGACGCCGAGGGGAAAAAGCTCACCGCCCTGCCGGAAGGCGCATTCCAGGCGTATATCTGCAGCGCCGACGGCTCCAAGCTGCTGAGCGACACGATCGCGGCCGAGGACGCGCAAAAAACGATCACCGCCGATTATGTGGTCACCGGGGATCTTTCCCTGGCGCCCATCGAGATCCACGCCCGCCGCATGCAGCAAACGGGCGGGGGCAAGCTGTGGCAGTACCGTGACGGCAAACTGTTTTCCGGAGAGGCCGAGGGGCTGAACGAAGCCCTGGAGCAGGGAAAGGCGCCCGATGCGGTGGTATATGCCGACGGGCGGCTGCAGGTCGGCGGGCGGTACCTGTGCGTTCGAGACGGTGCGCTCGGCATGGGAGAGGCGGCTGACGCCGCCCAGGTGCAGCTCTGGAAAAAGGCGGAGCCCGCGGCGGGCCAGGAGGGGACCTATCTGGCCATCACCTGCGATATCCACCACAAGTTCCGCTCTGACTTTGCCGTCGACTCCGAAACCGGCCAGGTCATCGGCACCACAGAATCCGCGGAGCGCCTGGACCGCTGGCTCACCAAAGCCTCAGCGGACTTCGGCAATGTTTACTTCGATCAGCTGATCTCCTGCGGCGACATGGGCGACGCCAACACGGCGATCACCGGCGCCAACTACTGGGACCGCGTGGTCGTCGGCATGGACACCGTGGCAAACCATGAAAAGGTGCTCGGCGGCGGCTTCTTCATCAACGGCAACCACGAGTGGGCCAACGGCCAGTATGCCAGCCTGAAGAACACCAACCCCGTGGCGAAGCGCGTCCGCGAGGCGGGCTATGTGGAGGAGTCCGACGACTATGTCATCTACAGCCTAAGCGCCGCGCAGACCAACAACAGCTTCAACGCCGCGGACATCACAGCCCTGGACAATTACCTGAAAACCGCGCCCAACAAGCCGATTTTCATCGCCTCCCACTATCCTCTGCACAATTTCAACCGCACCGAGCAGAGAAGAGACGACCTCATCAATGTCCTGAATTCCTATGCTGACAGGCTGCAGATCATCTTCCTCTGGGGCCACAACCACACCGAGGAGGACCCGAACTACGGCGTCGTGTTCGACGGACGCAACATCGACGATTCCGGCATGGATATCCCGCACATCGAGTTCACCTACTGCGCCGCCGGCTGCATGACCGACGACGAGTACGACGTCCACGCGGTGTTCACCAAGCCCAAGGGCATGATCGCCTATATTGCCCCGGACAAGACCGTGAGCCTGACCTATTACGATGTGAACTATAACCAGATGTCCACCACCGTCCTGCCCAAGCCCGGCGCTTCAGAGGCGGAGGTCGACAAGACCTACCTGTCAAAGCTGATTGAGCTCGCCGACAGGGAGGCTGTGAAAGCTGCACAAGACGGGTTCCCCAGTTATAAAGAGGAGGATTATTATGCGCTTATAAAGGCGCTAACCGCTGCCCAAGCTGTACAGGCTGACGAGGGTGCGGATCAGGCCTCCGTCGACGAAGCTGCCGCAGCTTTGGAGAACGCGTACAGCGATTACATGGAGATTCCTTTCATGTATCCGACATATTTCCTGGAAGAGGCCGTCGCCGCTGCCGGAAAAATCGACAAGAGCAAGTATTCGGAGGATTCTGTCAAAGCGCTGGAAACGGCTGTTGCTGCTGCAGAGGCTGTGATTGCCAAAGCCAAGGATGAAGATGTCGCATGGAGTGAAATCGAAAGCGCCGAGAAGGCAATTTATGACGCCATCGACGCACTGATACCCCAGATCGACACTTCCCATCTTGAAGACGTAATCACTCAAGCTGAGGCCGATGATCCCACGCGGTTTACCGAGGAATCCTACAAAGCTTTAGCGGACGCGATCGCAGCAGCAAAGGAAATCCTGAAAGACCCGAAGAGCCAGGCCGAGATCGACGCGGCGATCGAAGCAATTCATAATGCAGTCAAGGCGCTGGAATTGAATATCCGTCCTGACGTCGATAAGACGGAGCTCAAAGCGTTGATCGAGGCTTCAAAATCCTATCCGAAAGCGTTGTATACACCGGAGTCCTATGCAAAAATGCTGAATGCCGTTACACAGGCCATCGAAACCGACTTCGACGAGGGCGCGACGCAGGAGCGCGTGGATGCCGCAGTCAAGACCGTCAAGGACGCCATTGCTGCGCTGGAGCCTGTTGATCGATTCCTGTTCGACGACGTCAAGAACGAGAAGTCCTTCTACTTCAATCCGGTCTACTGGGCCTTTGAGGCCAAGCCCCAGATCACCAACGGCGCCGACGCCACCCACTTCGGCCCCGACAACGCCTGTACCCGCGGCCACGTGGTGACCTTCCTGTGGCGCGCCGCCGGCTGCCCGGAGCCCGAAACTCCCAAGACCGCCTTCACCGACCTGAAGCCCGGCGCCTTCTATGAAACCGCCGTG
>CADBKB010000039.1 GCA_902795095.1 Oscillospiraceae bacterium | reverse complement strand
AGAAGGTGCCCTACACCGAGGAGGAGCTCGAGGAGCTCCGCGCCGAGCGCGAGGCGGAGAAGGAGGAATCCGAGGAAGCGGGCGAAACGGAGGAAGAGACCTCCGAGGATAACGAAGAGAAGACCGACGAAGACGAGCAGACCGAGGAAGAGCCCCTGCCCACCACCCACGACGTGCTCCACTGCCCGAAGTGCGGCGCCGTGCTCACCGAGGACAGCCTGGTGGAGAAGGTCTGGGATTATTCCTACTTCGTCGATACCGTGATCCGCGACGTGGTGGCGGATCTGCAGGCCAAGACCGGCAGAGATTACGACGCCTGCATGACCCAGCTGAAAACCGGCGGCTATATCATCTATTCCACCCTGGATTCCGACGTCCAGGCCATCATAGACGAGGTGTACGAGGACAAGTCCAACCTGCCCAACACCACCAGTGCCCAGCAGCTTCAGTCCGCCATCGTGGTTGTGGACAACGCCACCGGCGATGTGGTGGGTATGGCCGGCGGCGTGGGCAAGAAGGAGGGCTTCCTGAACCTCAACCGCGCCACCCTGAGTCAGCGGCAGCCCGGCTCGTCCATCAAGCCTCTGACGGTGTACTCCCCCGCTCTGGAGTACGGCGTCATCACCCCCAATTCCATCTATAAGGACGCCCCCTATGAGGACGGCTGGCCCACCAACGAGGGCGGCGGCACCTCCGGCAAGAGCATGACCGTCGCCACCGGCGTGGCGAAGTCCCTCAACACCATCGCCGTGCGGGTGCTGGCGGACCTGACCCCGGAGGCTTCCTTTGAATTTGCCAAAAACAAGCTCAACATGTACTCCCTGGTGGAGAAGGAGGACATGGGCGACAAGGACTACACCGACAAAGCGCTGGCGCCTCTGGCGCTTGGCGCGCTGACCTACGGCGTCACCGTGCGCGAAATGGCCACGGCCTACGCCTCCTTCCCCAACGACGGCATCTTCCGCCAGGCCCGGACCTACACCAAGGTGGTGGACAGCGAGGGCAATGTGGTCCTGGACAACACCCAGGAGACCCACCGGGCCATGAGCGAGAGCACCGCCTGGGCCATGAGCTTCATGCTGGAGAATGCCGTCCGCTACGGCACCGGCGCTCCCGCCGCCATCGGCGGCATGGACGTGGCAGGCAAGACCGGCACCTCCTCGGACAACAATGACCGCTGGTTCTCCGGCTTCACGGGCTACTATACCGCCTCGGTCTGGTGCGGCTTTGACGAGCCGGAGGAGGTCATCCTTTCCGGCAGCTACACCAACCCCGCCGTGGTCATGTGGCGCAAGGTCATGTCCAAGCTGGTGGACGGCAGGGAAAACAAGCCGGTCTACCAGGGCACCTTTGTGGTGCAGGAGCTCACGGAGAAGGACTATGTGATCTGCTCCAAGAGCCACCTGCTGGCCACGGACGCCTGTAAGAACGACGTCAACGGCAGCTGCGCCGTCACCGAGCGCATGGTGGAGATCGACGCGCCCACGGAATACTGTACCGGCCACACCACCATCAACTGGTGCGAGGGCGGTCAGGGCCGCGCCAACGACTACTGCGCCAGCGTGCCGGGCAACACGGTACGCATCGGCGGCGTATGGAACGGCGAGGATGTTCCCACCTGCACGGTGCACAGCGCCGCATCCCTGGCCCCCACGCCGGCGCCGACGCCCGAGCCCGCCCCGAGCCCGACGCCCGAGCCCGCGCCGACGCCGGAGCCCACCCCGGACCCGACCCCGCCCGAGGGCGGATAATCATCACGACAGGAGACACTTGCCATGTGGATATCGGATCAATGGAAGGACTATGAGGTGCTCGATACCTCCGACGGAGAAAAGCTCGAGCGCTGGGGCCGCTATATCCTTGTGCGGCCGGACCCCCAGGTGATCTGGCAGACGTCCCGCACCGATCCCCGCTGGCGCAGATATGACGCCCGCTACCTCCGCTCCGCCTCCGGCGGCGGCCACTGGACCGAGCACCATCTGCCCGAGCGCTGGCAGATCGGCTACGGGCCCCTGGTATTCAACGTCAAGCCCATGAATTTCAAGCACACCGGCGTATTTCCCGAACAGGCCGCCAACTGGGACTACATCATGGATTCCATCCGCGGCGCGGGCCGGGAGATCCGCGTGCTGAATCTGTTCGCCTACACCGGCGGCGCCACCATCGCCGCCGCGGCGGCGGGGGCCAGCGTGTGCCATGTGGACGCGGCAAAGGGCATGGTGGCCTGGGCAAAGGAGAACGCCCGGTCCTCCGGCCTCGGTGACGCGCCCATCCGCTGGATCGTGGACGACTGCGCGAAATTCGTCGAGCGGGAGATCCGCCGCGGACGGCAGTACGACGCCATCATCATGGATCCCCCCTCCTATGGCCGCGGGCCCTCGGGGGAGATCTGGAAATTGGAACAAAACCTCTATCCCTTCGTCGAATTAACGTCGAAGGTATTATCGGACCATCCCCTGTTCGTCATCATCAATTCCTATACCACGGGTCTGGCCCCCAGCGTCCTGGGCTACATCATGGACAGCATCTTCCGTCCCCGCTTCGGCGGCAGGAGCGAATGCGGCGAGCTGGGCCTGCCCGTCACGGACTCCGGTCTCACGGTCCCCTGCGGCGCCACCGGCCGCTGGGCCGCAGAATAAGGAACAGCCAAATGAGTAACGCCATCTGTGCAAGCAATATTACATTTCAATATGAGCCCCAGGAGGGCAAGGTCGCCGTCCCTGTGCTTGATAATCTGAGCCTGGACGTGGAAGAGGGCTCCTTTGTGGCCGTTCTCGGACATAACGGGTCGGGAAAATCCACCCTGGCCAAGCATTTCAACGCCATCCTGCTGCCCCAGGGCGGCAGCGTCTCGGTGTTCGGTATGGACACCGCCAACGAGGACCTTCTGCTGGAAATCCGCCGCACCGTGGGCATGGTATTCCAGAATCCGGACAACCAGATCGTTTCCAACGTTGTCGAGGAGGACGTGGCCTTTGCCCCGGAGAACCTGGGCGTGGCCCCGCCGGAGATCCGGCGGCGTGTGGACGACGCCCTGCGGGAGGTGGGCATGTACGAATTCCGCGAGCATGCCCCCCATCTGCTCTCCGGTGGCCAGAAGCAGCGCATCGCCATCGCCGGCGTCATCGCCATGCGTCCGCGCTGCATTGTGCTGGACGAGCCCACCGCCATGCTTGATCCCCAGGGTCGGCAGGAGGTGCTTTCCACCGTCAGCACCCTGTGCCGGGAGCACGGCATCACCGTGGTGCTCATCACCCACCACATGACCGAGGCCGCCATGGCCGACCGCGTCGTGGTGATGGCCGGCGGCCGAATCATCGCCGACGGCACGCCCCGGGAGGTCTTCTCCCGGCCGGAGCGTCTGGCGGAGGTGGGGCTGTGCGCCCCTCAGACCGTCGAGCTGCTTTACGCCCTCAACCAGGCCGGCTGCGATCTTCCTCTCGACGCCCTGAGCGTCGAGGAGTGCGCCGACGCCATCTATCGCTGCTTCGCCCGCTGATTTTTCGGAGGTACGCCTTTGTTACTTGAAACCCGGGGTCTGGGCCACACCTACAGTGCCGGCACGCCCTTTGAACGTACTGCAATTGAATACATTGATCTCAGCATCGACAGCGGGGAGTTTATCGGCATCATCGGCCACACCGGCTCGGGAAAATCCACCCTCATCCAGCATCTCAACGCCCTGCTGAAGCCCACCGCGGGCCGGGTCCTCTTCGAGGGCCGGGACGTATGGAGCGACCCCGCCTTCACCCGGCAGCTCCGCTTCCAGGTGGGGCTGGTCTTCCAGTATCCCGAGCATCAGCTCTTCGAGGAGACCGTCTACCGCGACATCGCCTTCGGCCCGAAGAATATGGGGCTGAACGAGCAGGAGATCCGGGAGCGCGTCTACGAGGCCGCCGGCTTCGTCGGTGTCGACGAGGATATGCTGGAGGCCTCCCCCTTCGAGCTCTCCGGCGGACAGAAGCGCCGGGTCGCCATCGCCGGCGTCATCGCCATGCGCCCGAAGATCCTGATCCTGGACGAGCCCACCGCCGGTCTGGACCCTGTGGGCCGGGAAAGTATCCTGGAAAACCTGCGCGATTACCGGAAAAGCTGCGGCGCCGCCATCGTGATGGTCAGCCATTCGATGGAGGAGATCGCCGCCTCCGTGGAGCGCATCATCGTCATGAACCACGGCAGGATCCGGATGGACGGCTCGCCCCGGGAGGTCTTCTCCCGCAGCGACGAGCTCACCAGGATCGGCCTGGACGTGCCCCAGGTGACCCAGGTATTTGCCCGTCTGCGCAGCGCCGGTCTGGATCTGGATCCCGGCGTTTACACCGTGCAGGCCGCCGCCCGCGCCCTTCTGGCGCTGAGAGGAGGCCGCCATGCTTAAAGACGTCACCCTTGGCCAGTATTTTCCCGGCGATACCATCGTGCATCGGCTGGACCCCAGGACCAAGCTGATCCTGGTGGTGATCTATATCGTCGCGCTGTTCTGCGCCAAATCCTATGTTTCCTACGCCGTCGTGGCGGCGTTCCTGATCCTCTGCATCTGCCTGTCGCGCATCCGCCTGGGCGTGATCGTCAAGGGTCTGAAGCCGTTGCTGTTCGTCATCGTGCTCACCGGACTTCTGAACATGTTCTACACCCCGGGCAGGGAGATCTTCCATTTCTGGATCTTTACCGTCACCTGGGAGGGCGTGCGAAACGCGATCTTCATGATCGCGCGTATCGTCATGCTCATCTTCGGCACCTTCCTGCTGACCTATACCACCTCCCCCATCGCCCTGACGGACGCTATGGAGCTGCTGATGGGGCCGCTGAAGAAGCTCAAGGTCCCCGTGCATGAGCTGAGCATGATGATGTGCATTGCCCTGCGCTTCATCCCCACCCTCATCTCCGAAACGGATAAGATCATCTCCGCCCAGAAGGCCCGCGGTGCGGATTTTGAATCCGGCAACCTGCTGCGCCGGGCCAAGGCCCTCATCCCCATCCTGGTGCCGCTGTTCATCAGCGCCTTCCGCCGGGCCGACGAGCTGGCCGTAGCCATGGAGTCCCGCTGCTATCACGGCGGCGAGGGCCGCACCCGTATGAAGCAGCTTCACATGGCGCGCCGGGATTATCTGGCCATGGCCTTCGGCCTCGTGCTGCTGGCCGCCGTGATCGTGCTGCGCAGGCTGGGCCTGTAGGAGGCGACGATGCGAAATATTGCCCTGATCCTTACCTATGTCGGCACCGCCTACCACGGCTGGCAGGTGCAGCCGAAGGATATCTCCGTGGGCGAGACCATGGAAAAGGCCTGCGCCAAGGTGGTGGGCCATCGGGTCCATATGACCGGCTGCGGCCGTACCGACGCGGGGGTCCACGCCAAGTGCTATGTGGCGAATTTCCGCACCGACTCGTCGATCCCTGTGGACCGTCTTCCCTACGCCCTCAACACCCACCTGCCGGAGGACATCGTGGTGACGAAGGCTATGGAGATGCCCGAGAGCTTCAACGCCATCGGCTCCTGCGTCAGGAAGGAATATACCTATCTCATCTATAATACCCGCATCCGCGATCCGTTTTATGTCAACCGCGCATGGTTCTACCCCAAGCATCTGGACGAGGGCGTCATGCAGGCGGCGGCGGATCAGTTTGTGGGCACCCATGACTTTGCGGCGGTGCGCTCCGTGGGCACCAATGTCCGCTCCACCGTCCGCACCGTGTACTACTATGAGGTCGAGCGCAGCGGCGACATCCTGTCGCTGCGGGTCTGCGCCAACGGCTTTCTGTACAACATGGCCCGCGCCATGGCGGGCACTCTCGTCTGGGCCGCAGAGGGCAAGATCCGGCCCGAGGAGCTCGGCGCCATCCTGCGCGCCGGCGACCGCACCGCCGCGGGACCCACCGTGCCGGCGGGAGGACTGTATATGACCCGGCTTTGGTACGAAACACCGGAGGTGAGCTTCCATGTCGAATGAACCCGAGAACCTGCGCCCGGAGGAGCCGGCGGCCCAGGACGCGCCCAGGCAGGCCGACTTGGTGACGCCGGAACCGCCCGACGCCGCGCCCCAGGACGATCCCGCACCACAGGACGATCCCTCGCCCCAGGATCTTCCCGCGCCGCAGGTGGAGGACGTCCCGGAGGATCCCTATCTGTCCGCCCTGTTCTCCGTTCACCCCGAAACTGCGTCGCCGGATGACGAGCCCCTTCGGCTCCCCGCCTGGCTGCAGCGCGTCTTGCAGTCCCTGCGCGCCCATAAAAAGCTGGTCTTCTGGTCCTTTGCCGCGGCGATCGTGCTGTGCATCGCCGCCATCGCCGTATTCGGCGGCAGGCGCGTCACCGGCCGAATCGAGCGGGTGCTGCGCTATGCCGGCGACCAGAGCGCCTTCAACTTGGACGTCCACAGCGTCAACAGCTATCTGAGCTTCCACAACGGCCTGGCGGTGGCTTCCCCCGACGGCCTGCAGTGCTTTGATTCCAACGGCGAGCAGACCGTGCTGGCCCAGTGCAAGATGGACAACCCCGTGCTGCTGCAGAACCGTACCGTGGCCATGGGCTACGGCGTGGGCTCCGGCAGCCTGTGCACCGTCCACCACATCAAGGGCGAGCAGCTCAATCTCACACTGCCCGGCACCATTATCGACGCCGACCTGTCCGGCGAGGGCTACATCTGCTGTGCCTCCGATCAGCCCGGCTACAAAACCGTGCTGAGCGTCTACAATTCCGAGGGCAGCCAGATCTACTCCTGGCTGTCTTCCACCCAGTTCTTCGGCCAGTGCGCCGTCTCCGACGATGGCCGATCCATGTGTGCTGTCGCCCTGGGCATCGACGGGGGCAGCTATGCTTCCACAGCTGTCTGCTTCGCCACCGACGAGACCGAGCCCGTGGCCCAGTGCCCTCTGGGCGGCGATCTGATCTATGATCTCACCTACACCGGCAAGCGTTCGCTGTGCGCCGTGGGCGAGACGGGCCTGTACTTCTTCCGAGCGGACGGCGAGAGCGCCGAGGTCTTCTCCTATGACGGCGGCAATCTGCTCGCCTACGATCTGGCCGCCGACGATTTCATCGTCATCGTCCGCGACATGAATCAGGCCGGCAGCCGCTACCGCGTCACCACCGTCTCCCACGACGGCCAGGAGCTGGCCAGCCTCAGCTTCGACGAGCCGATCCAGGATATCAGCGCCAATGGTCCCTATCTGGCCGTGCTGACCTCCAAGGGCCTGCAGGTATACGACAGCCGCCTGCGGCTGTGCCTGGCCGAGGAGGACATCGGCTTTGCCACCCGTGTCTGCGTCCAGCGCGACGGCGCCGCCCTGCTCATCGACGGCAGCTCCGCCCACCGTGTCAGCTGACATACTTTTCGGGTATTCGTGCCCGATTTCTGCTATTATGTGACCCAACGTTTTCCCGAAGGGAGGTTCCTGCATGAAACCTACACTTTGCTCCAGATGCAAAAAAAACGTCGCCGTGATCTTCATCACCCGAATCGAGAACGGCGCTTCCACCAATGAAGGCCTGTGCCTGAAGTGCGCCAAGGACCTGGGCATCAAGCAGGTGGACGACATTGTCCGCCAGATGGGGATGTCCGACGAGGACCTGGAGAATATGACCAACGAGATGACCTCCATGATGGGCCTGCAGCCCGGCGAGGAGGACGACGAGGACGTGGCCAGCCAGACGGCCACCTTCCCCTTTCTCAACAAGCTCTTCGGCAATACCGACGCTCCCCTGCCCTCCGCACCCAAGGAGCAGGAAAAGGCCCCGCCCAAGGAGCAGCGCAAAAAGAAAAAGAAATTCCTCGACGCCTACTGCCTCAACCTCACCGAGAAGGCCCGGGAGGGCAGCCTCGACCGCATCGTCGGTCGTGAGGTGGAGACTGAGCGCGTCATCCAGATCCTGAACCGCCGGCAGAAAAACAACCCCTGCCTGATCGGCGAGCCCGGCGTGGGCAAGACCGCCATCGCCGAGGGCCTGGCCCAGCGCATCGCCGCCGGCGACGTGCCCTTCAAGCTCCGCGACAAGGAGGTCTATCTGCTGGATATGACCGCCCTGGTGGCGGGCACCCAGTTCCGCGGCCAGTTTGAAAGCCGTATGAAGAGTCTGATCGGCGAGATCAAGACCTTCGGCAATATCATCCTGGTCATTGACGAAGTCCACAATCTGGTGGGTGCGGGGGACGCCGAAGGCTCCATGAACGCCGCCAACATCCTTAAACCCGCCCTGTCCCGGGGCGAGGTGCAGGTCATCGGCGCCACCACCTTCACCGAATACCGGAAGTATATAGAAAAGGACGCCGCCCTGGAGCGCCGCTTCCAGCCCGTCACGGTGGCCGAGCCCACCCTGGAGGAGGCCATCGCCATCGTCCGGGGCATCGCTCACTACTACGAGCAGTTCCACGGCGTGCGCATCCCGCCGGAGATCGCCCGGCAGACCGTACTGCTGTCCGAGCGCTATATCACCGAGCGCTTCCTGCCTGACAAGGCCATCGACCTGCTGGACGAGGCCTGCTCCGACGTCAACCTCCGCTCCAGGGAGATTTCTCGCCTGGCCGAGTGCAAGAAGGAACGCGACGACCTGGAGCTGGAGATCCGCATGCTCACCGAGGACGCCAAGCAGGAGAATTTCGAGCGCCTGGCCAATCTGCGCAGCAAGCTGTGCGTGGTGAACGACGAGATCGAGGCCCTGTCCAAGACCCCGCCGCCCATGCTGACCATCGAAAACCTGGCCCGCATCATCGAGCTGTGGACCAAGATCCCCGCTTCCAAGATCCAGGCCCAGGAATACACCCAGCTCCAGGAGCTGGGCGACCGGCTGCGCAAGCGCGTGGTGGGCCAGGACGAGGCCATCGACGCAGTGTGCAGCGCCATCCGCCGCTCCCGCGTCGGCATTTCCCCGAAAAAGCGCCCGGTTTCGTTCATCTTTGTGGGCTCCACCGGCGTGGGTAAAACCGAGCTGGTCAAATGTCTGGCGGAGGACCTGTTCGACAGCGTGGACTCCCTGGTCCGGCTGGATATGTCGGAGTACATGGAAAAGCACTCCGTGTCCAAGCTCATCGGCTCACCTCCGGGCTATGTGGGCTATGACGAAGCCGGCCAGCTCACGGAGAAGATCCGCCGCAGGCCCTACTCCGTCATCCTGTTCGATGAAATCGAAAAGGCCCATCCCGACGTGCTGAACCTGCTGCTGCAGGTGCTCGACGACGGACGCATCACCGACGCCCAGGGCCGTGTGGTCAACTTTGAAAACACCATCATCGTCATGACCTCCAATGCCGGCTCCGAGCACAAGGGCGGCAGCGTGGGCTTCAACCAGAGCCTGTCCGAGCAGTCCAAGGAAAAGGCCATGAAGGCCCTGTCCGACTTCCTGCGGCCGGAATTCATCAACCGCGTGGACGAGATCATCTGCTTCAACCGCCTGTCTGAGGAGAACTTCCGCGCCATCGCCGGCATCATGCTGGGCGAGCTGCGCGATTCCCTGGCAGATCGCGGCATCGCGGTGCGCTGGAGCGACGACGTCATCGACTATCTGGTGGAGAAATCCTACTCCGTCACCTACGGCGCGCGCAACCTGCGCCGCACCATCCAGCGCGACATTGAGGACCTGATGGCCCAACGCATCATCGAGAGCTACGAGAACCCCATCACCCAGATGGGCATCCGCGCCGAAGACGGGCACATCGTCCTCGACGCCCTATAAAATCCAACCCCGCCCGGGCTTCCGGGCGGGGTTTTGCTTACAGAATGATGCAGATCAGGCCGCCGGCACCCTCGTTCACGATGCGGCCCAGGGCGCCGCGCAGCCGCAGCCGCGCTTCCTCCGGCAAATTCGACAGCTTGGCCTGGAAGCCGTCGCCGATGAGCTCCAGCACGGACCTGCCGAAAATATTGCTGGCCCACAGGGCCTGGGGATCGTTTTCATAATCCGCCTGCATGGTCTCCACCAGGCTCCTGGACTGTGCCTCGCTGCCTACGGTGGGGCTGATCTCCGTCTTCAGATCCGCCCGCAGCAGGTGGATCGTGGGGGCGCTGGCCGCCAGGCGCACGCCGTAGCTGCCGCCCCGGCGGCAAAGCTCCGGCCGCTCCAGCGCCATCTGCTCCGGCGCCGGCATGACGATGCCGTAGCCCGTGGCACGCACGGATTCCAGCGCCGGGACAAGCTGATCGTACTCCGCCTTGATCGCGGCCATCTGCTCCAGCAGCTCTATGAGATCCGCATCGCACTCCACAGGAAAGCCGGAGCGCTCCGACAAGGTCTCATAGAACAGCGCATCCGGCAGGGAGATCTGCACATTGAGCGTCCCGGTGCCCAGGTCGATGCTGCGGATGCGGACCTCGGTGACCTCCGGCAGCTCTCCCAGGCGCGGGATCGCCCCGGCGGCGTCCCGCAGGCGGCCGGCGTCGGCCACGGTCGCTCCCATGGCCCGGTACAGGGTCTTCTTCAGGGGATGCTCAGGATCCAGGGCCTGCACCCAGCCCGGCAGGTAGAAGGCCGCCTGGGCCAGGGGGAACTCCATCAGCAGCCCCCGCAGCAGCTCGCCCAGAGCCTGGGGCCCGGCGTGCAGGCAATCCATGCACACGCAGGCAGCGCCGTAGGTATCGCGGATCTGCCCCATCAGCGCCCTGGCCCCTTCCCCTTCCGGCTGTGTGGAATTGACCACCACGACGAAGGGCTTGCCCGTGGCGGCCATATCCCGGATGGCGCGCTGCTCCGCGGCACAGTAATTCTCCCGCGGAATGTCCGTGATGCTGCCGTCGGTGGTGACGACGATCCCCACGGTGGCATGCTCCTCCATGACCTTCCGCGTGCCCAGCTCCGCCGCTTCCGCCATGGGGATCTGCGTATCGGCCCAGGGCGTGGTGATCATGCGCGGCTGTCCGTCCTCCTCGGCGCCCACAGCGCCGTCCACCATGTAGCCCACGGAGTCGATCAGCCGCACCTGCAGCGCAGCGCCGTCCTCCGTGCGCAGCGCCGCCGCCTCCTCGGGCACAAACTTCGGCTCGGCGGTCATGATGGTGCGGCCGCCGGCGCTCTGGGGAAGCTCGTCCCTTGCCCGCGCCGCCCGGTAGGGATCCGGGATGTTTGGCAGGACCATTTCCTCCATAAACCGCTTCACAAAGGTCGATTTCCCGGTGCGCACCGGTCCGACCACGCCAAGATAGATATTGCCGCCGGTCCTGGCCGCGATATCCTGATAAATGCTGTTTGCCATCGGGCGATCCTCCTGTCAAATGCTTTGTACAGCATATTGGCCGGGGTGCGCCGATATGCAAAAAAGCGGCGCTCCGGAAAGGAGCGCCGCAGCTGTATTATTCCCCCGGGACAAAATCCGCGGGTCTTTGTTCCGTCAGGCCGAAGTACCATTCAATGGCCTGGGCAATGCGCAAACAGGCGCTGCCGTCGCCGTAGGGATTGACGGCGCGGGCCATGGCCCGGTAGGCTTCGGGGTCGTCCAGCAGCTCGCAGGCCATATCAAAGATCTGCTGCTGTTCCACTCCGGCCAGCTTTGCCGTACCGGCCGCCACCGCTTCCGGACGCTCGGTTTCCTTCCGCACCACCAGCACCGGTTTGCCCAGAGCCGGGGCCTCTTCCTGCATCCCGCCGGAGTCCGTCAGGATGAAGTAGGATCTGGCCATCAGGTTCACGAAAGGCTGGTACTGCTGCGGTTCGATCAGGTGGACCCGTTCCACCCCTTCCAGGATCTCGCCGGCGGTCTTCCGCACAGCGG
>CADBKB010000038.1 GCA_902795095.1 Oscillospiraceae bacterium | reverse complement strand
GCCGTGCGCGCAGGACGCCCTCCGGCGTGTCGAAATATCGGGTATCCATCTCGATGATCTGCTCCTGACCCGCCGCGGCCGCAGTCCCGACCCGCGCATAGGCCCGGGCCAGCGCATCGGCGTCCGGCGCCCGGAGCTTGTATTCTATTTCCTGTCCCATGGCGCTCCTCCGGTGTTTTTTCCTATTATATCTGATTTTTCCGCCCCGCGCAAGCGCCGTGCCGGTTTGCGCTTTTTCGACACGCTCCCATGATATGATGGTAAAAAATGCCAGGAGGCTGGTCGAATGAACACCGTACAATCGAGGATCGTACGCAGGCTGCAGGCCGCGGCGCGCACGGTTTACTCCCTGCGGCCGGATGTACGCTCTGCGGCCTGGCTGCTGGCCGCCGGCATTCTGTGCGCCTCCGACGTCGGCTTCGGGCGAATGAGCCTGGGCGCTTCCCTGCTCGCCGCATGTCCGTCGTCAGCGCTGGCGGCATGCTGTCTGGGCGTCCTGGCGGGCAGCGCCGCGGTGTTCGGTCTGCCCGGGTGCCTTGGCCCCTGCGCCGTGGCCGCGGCGGTGCTTTGCGCCAGGCTGCTGGCGCCGAAAAAGTATACCGGCGCAGCATCCGCGGCGGCCGCCGCGGTCGCCGAGATCTTGACCGGGCTGTACGGGCTCTTTCTGGCCCGGTTCTCCCTGACCTCGCTGCTGCTGCTCGGCGCGCATGCCGCCCTGAGCGCGGGCGCCGTGATTCTCTTCCGCGCCGCTTTGGTCCGGGGCGCTTATGCCGCCCGGGTGGCGGCGGTGTGCACGCTTCTGCCGGCGCTGGCGTCCTTCCGCCTGCCCGGCGGATGGTCCGCTGCCGCTGTGGCGCTGGCCTGGGCCGTGTGGGGATCCACCGGTACGGTCTATGCCTGTATCGGCTGCGCCGTCATGGCGGCCCTGGCGCCGGCTTCCGCGGCATGCTTCGCCTGCCTCGGCGTCGCTGCTCTGATCGGGCAGGCGCTGGCGTCAAAGCCTGTGCCGGCGGCTGGGATTGCCTGCGGTATCTATGCCGTTTTCGGCATTCGCACCGCCCATCCCGGCTTCATTGTCTGCGCCGCCGCGGGGACGGCCCTGGCCCTTGTGCTGCCGCCGGACCGCTTCCTGCCCCGCCCGGCACCGACGAAACTGCCCGCAACCCCCGCCCAGCGGGAGCTCCGCCGTGCGGCGGCGGCCATGCGCCTGGCCTCGGACATGCTCCATACCCGCGACGCCGATCCGCGCCGGACCTTCGCGGCCTTAGCGGAAGCAGGGGCAGAGCAGGTGTGCCGCAGCTGCGCAAGATCCAGCGTTTGCCGAAAAACCGGCGAATGGGCTCCTCCCCACAACGCGGCGCAGATCCTTACCCGGGGCGTTCTGTCGCCGGAGGATCTGCCCCTGCTTGCGCGGTGCATCCATTCCGAGGCCCTGCGCACTGCCGTCAACGACGCTCTGGACCAAGAGCGCTCCGGGCAGCGTATCCGCAGGCGGCTGCGGGAGGTCCGGCAGGCCGCCCGGGATCAGTATGCCCTAACGGCCGATCTTCTGGAGGTCCTGTCCGCGCGGCTCTACGCGCCGGACAGCCCGGTGCATTTCTCCCCGGAAATTGCCGTGCAGGCCGCCGGACGGGACGGCAGCGCCGTCTCCGGGGATCGCGGCGCCGCCTTCGCAGGTCCTGACGCCACCTACTATGTACTGCTGTGCGACGGCATGGGCTCCGGAGAATCCGCCGCCCGGGAGAGCCGCCGGGCGGTGGAGCTGCTGCGCTCGATGCTGCTCAGCGGCGCAGGAGCAAGCAGCGCGCTCCGGGCGCTGAACGGCCTGTACCTTCTGCGGGATGACGGCTGCTTTTCCACCGTCGATCTGCTTCGCATCAACCTGACCTCCGGCGCAGCCATTCTCTACAAGTGGGGCGGCAGCGCCTCCTATCTCAAGCGCGGCAGGGGCCTGCGTACGCTGGGCGGGGCCGGTCTGCCGCCGGGGCTGGATGCGGACGGCGCTTCGGAGCACCTTCATTTCAGTCTGGAGCACGGCGCGGTGCTGGTGCTGCTGAGCGACGGGCTGGCGGGCGAAGAAACGCGCCGCCGGCTGGAGCGCTGTGAAAGCCTCGTGCCCCGGGATGTGGCCCGCAGTCTGTTTGCCGGGCGCGCCCCTGGCGCCGACGACTGCACCGCCGTCTGCATCCGTCTGCGCCGCGTCGCCGCCAGGGAGCACGCGGCTGTATAAGCCGGGAGGGCGTGCCGCGCGGTGCGCTGTCGATGCCGTCCCGGCCGGACCGCCGGTGCGGCATGACAGGCGCCGCAGCACGCCCCTGCCCTTTCGATTCAGCCGTGCAGACCGAAGCTGACTGCGATGGCGTTGTCCACCTGATTCATCAGCGCATCGTCCACATGGCCCATGTGCTCGCGCAGGCGGCGTTTGTCGATGGTGCGCACCTGCTCGAGCAGCACGATGGAATCCCTGCTCAGGCCCACATTGTGGCCCGCCAGGGTAATATGGGTCGGCAGCCGGGCCTTCCCTGTCTGACTGGTGATCGCTGCGGCGATGACCGTCGGAGAATGGCGGTTGCCGGTATCGTTCTGGATGATCAGCACCGGGCGTGTGCCGCCCTGCTCGCTGCCCACCACCGGGCTCAGATCGGCGTAGAAAATATCGCCTCGTCTTACGCTTGTATCCATCCGTTTCACACTCCGTGCACCGGCAGGCGGCCTTCTGCGCCGCCTGCATCCGTATTGCGTTCCATATATATCATATGTAACGCGCTGCCGATATTCTCCCACGGCAGCGCAAAAAATATACTTCACGAAGTGATATGCTTTCGGATGGCGCCCAGGGCGTTCTTCTCCAGGCGGGACACCTGGGCCTGAGAGATGCCGATATGCCTTGCCACCTCCATCTGGGTCCTGCCGTCATAGAAGCGCATGGCCAGGATGCGGCGCTCCCGCTCCCCCAGGCGGGAAATGGCCTCCCGCAGGGCGATGCGCTCGATCCACTGCTCGTCGGTGTTTCGGGTGTCATATACCTGATCCATCACCGTCAACGGATCTCCCCCGTCGGAGTACACCGGCTCATAAAGGGAGACGGGCGTGGAGATGGCGTCCATGGCCTCGCTGACCTCCTCCAGGGGCAGGCCCAGCGTCCGGGCGATCTCCTCCAGGGTAGGCTCCCGGTTCGTGCCTGCCAGCATGGCCTCCTTGCACTGCAGCACCCGATAAGCGGTATCCCGCACGGATCGGCTGACCCGGATGGCGCTGTAATCCCGCAGATAGCGCCGGATCTCCCCGGCGATCATGGGCACGCCATAAGTGGAGAAGCGAACATTCTGGCTCAGGTCAAAATTGTTGATTGCCTTCATCAGACCGATGCAGCCCACCTGGAACAGATCGTCGGGATTCTCTCCCCTGCCCAGGAATCGCTGGATCACGCTGAGCACCAGCCGCAGATTTCCCTCCACCAGCGCTTGCCTCGCCTCCGCATCCCCCGCCTGGGCCTTTTTCAGAAGCGCCATCATCTCGTCGTTGCTCAGCGTCTTCAGGCTCCCGGTGTTGACGCCGCAGATCTCAACCTTTCCCTGCATTTGCTACCTCCGCCCGGCGGACGCCGGTTGTTGGTAACAGTATTTCCCCCATTTTCCGTTTGATACGCGCATAATCTCCCCGCCCCCGGCAAAACTGAGCCGGGAGGGATGGATTTGCAGAAGATTCAATGGAAGGCCGCCGCAGCCGGCGCCGCCGCGGGATTGGCCGGCGGCCTGTTCGGCGCAGGCGGAGGCATGCTCCTGGTGCCGCTGCTGCGGGGCGGCTGCAGCGTGGACGAGCGCAGGGCCTTCGCCACGGCTCTGTGCGTCATGGCGCCGCTGTGCCTGGTATCCCTCGGGGTATATGCCGTCCAGGGAGATCTGGCTTGGGCAGAAAGCATTCCCTATCTGATCGGCGGGACCTGCGGCGGTCTGCTTGGCGCTCGGCTTCTGCGCCGCGCGCCGGTGCGGCTGCTGCACGCGATCCTGGGCGGGCTGATCCTCTGGGGCGCTGTACGGCAATGGCGTTAGGCATCCTGGCGGGACTTCTGTGCGGGATCCTCTCGGGCATGGGCCTGGGCGGCGGCAGCCTGCTCATCGTCTGGCTGACAGCAGCGGCGGGGCTCGGGCAGCGCACTGCCCAGGGGATCAACCTGCTGTATTTCCTTCCCACAGCCTTTGCTGCGGCAGTCGTGCATATCCGCCGCGGGCAGGTGGATTTCAACGCCGCCGTCCCCGCCATGCTTGCCGGCGCCCTGTCCGCGGCCCTCGGGGCGCTGTTGGCCCGGCGGATGGACGTCGCTCTACTGCGCACGCTCTTCGGTGTGCTACTTTTATTCACAGGCGTAACCGAGCTGAGAAAGGCGTTCCTGAAGCTATAACCCGGCCGAACCCGCCGGGGCGTTCCCGCGGATCCGGCCGCCGGAGTCCGCCCCTGCGGAACACCAGAAAAAAACGCTGCCGCAAAACGCTCGTTCTGCGGCAGCTGTATTTTGAATTATGTTCAGATCATGCTCTTTTCCCAGGAGGCGGGAGCTTCGATGTCCAGCAGCTTGACGATGGTGGGCGCCACATTCGCCAGACCGTACTTGCCCTCAATGATTTCAAAGGTCTGATCGGGATCGGAGATAATGAAGGGCACCGGGTTCAGGGAATGGGCGGTGCGGATGGAGGTCTTGCCCTTCTTGGTCTCGAGCATCTGATCGGCGTTGCCGTGGTCGGCGGTGACCAGCAGGGTGTAGCCGTACTTCTCGCAGGCTGCCTTGATCTTGGCCACGCCGTTGTCCACGCACTCCATGGCGTAGATGACCGCGTCGATGACGCCGGTATGACCCACCATGTCGCCGTTGGGGAAGTTGCAGCGCAGGAACTGGAATTCGCCGGAGGCGATGGCCTCCACCATGCGGTCGGCGATCTCCACGGACTTCATGGCCGGAGCCTGCTCAAAGGGGATGACGTCGGAGGGGATCTCCTCATAGACTTCCAGGGACTCGTCCACCTTGCCGGAGCGGTTGCCGTTCCAGAAATAGGTGACGTGGCCGTACTTCTGGGTCTCAGACAGGGCATATTCATGGATGCCGTGGGCGCAAAGCACCTCGGTGAGCGTATCGCGGATGACGGGCGGCTGGACCAGGTAATGGGTAGGGATCTTCAGGTCGCCGTCGTACTGCAGCATGCCGGCAAACTTGACGCCGGTGTAGTCGCCGCGGTCAAAGAAGGAGAAATCCTCCTTGTCGAAGGCCAGGGAGATCTCCTGGGCGCGGTCGCCGCGGAAGTTGTAGAGCACCACGCTGTCGCCGTTGGCGATCTTCGCCACGGGCGCGCCGTCGCGGGCGATGACAAAGGCGGGCAGATCCTGGTCGATGCAGCCGGTTTCGGCGCGGTAGGTCTCAATGGCCTCCCTGGCCGAGGCGAACTGCCGGCCTTCGCCGCGCACATGGGTCTTCCAGCCCGCTTCCACCATCGGCCAGTTGGCCTGATAGCGGTCCATGGTGATCTGCATTCTGCCGCCGCCGGAGGCGATGGCATAATCAAAGCCGGGCTCCCGCAGGGCGGCGAGCTTGTCCTCCAGCTGATCCACATACTCCAGGGCGGAGGTGGCGGGCACGTCGCGGCCGTCAAGCAGGATATGGCAGTAAACGCGGCGGATTCCCTCGGCCTTGCAGCGCTCCAGCAGGGCAAACAGATGGTTGATGTGCGAATGGACGTTGCCGTCGGACAGCAGGCCCAGGAAATGGAAGGCCTTGCCCTCTTCCTTCGCATTGGCGGCCAGGTCCTTCCAGACCTCGGACTGGAAGATCAGGCCGGACTCGATGGATTCGTCCACCAGCTTGGCGCCCTGGGAATAGACCTGGCCGCAGCCAAGGGCATTGTGGCCGACCTCGGAATTGCCCATGTCGTCGTCCGTGGGAAGACCGACGGCGGTGCCGTGGGCCTTGAGCCAGGTATGGGGGCAGGTTTCCAGGAGCTTATCGAGGGTGGGGGTTTTGGCCAGCTTGACCGCATCGCCGGGGCCGCCGTCGCCGAGGCCCACGCCGTCCATAATGACCAGTACTACGGGTTTTTTCATATGATTTCCTCCAATCTGTAGGTAAAACTCTATTTATATTCTACTACATTTTAACCCGGACTACAATCGCATTTTTCCGCTCTTAATGCCAAATTTTAACGCAGTTAGCTTTTGCAAACTAGTTGAATATGTCAGATTCCGCGGCAAACAGCGCCCGCACGCGGGTCAGCAGGCTCTGATATTCCGGCGCCAGGGCGTAATCCGGGTTCGCCAGGAACTCCTCCGCCGCCTGCTGGGCGGTCTTCAGCGTGGGCAGATCGACGGCCAGATTGCCCACCTTGAAAGCGGGCAGGCCGTGCTGCCGACTGCCGAACAGGTCGCCGGGGCCGCGCATAGCGAGGTCCTCCTCGGCGATCTTAAATCCGTCGTTGGTGCTGCACAGGGCCTTGAGCCGGGCCTGGGTCTCGGGGCTGCGGTTGGAGGAGAACAGAATGCAGTAGGACTTATCCTTCCCCCGGCCCACACGTCCCCGGAGCTGATGCAGCTGCGACAGGCCGAAGCGGTCGGCGTTCTCAATGACGATCAGCGTGGCGTTGGGCACGTCCATGCCCACCTCCACCACCGTGGTAGCCACCAGCACATCGCTCTCCCCCCGGGCAAAGGCGCCCATGACCTTCTCCTTCTCCGCGCCGGACATCTTGCCGTGGAGCAGGGCGATGCGAAGATCCGGGAAAACAGTTTTTTGCAGGGTCTCCGCCCAGACCTGGGCTGATTTGAGGGTTTCGAGCTGGCTTTCCTCCACCGCAGGACAGATGATATAGCACTGATGCCCCTGCCCCACCTGCTTGCGGATGAAGGCATGGATGCGCTCGCGCATATTCTCGCCCACCAGGTAGGTATCCACGCTCTGCCGCCCCGGGGGCAGCTCGTCGATGACGGATACATCCAGATCGCCGTAGACGATCAGCGCCAGCGTGCGCGGGATGGGCGTGGCGGACATGACCAGCAGATTTGGATGCTCGCCCTTCTGGGCCAGGCGGGAGCGTTGGGCGACGCCGAAGCGGTGCTGCTCATCCACGATGACCAGGCCCAGGGAACGAAACTGTGTGGTATCCGTCAGCAGGGCATGGGTGCCCACGGCCAGCTGTGCCTGGCCCAGAGCCAGGGCCTCCAGGGCTTCCCTGCGGCGGGAGGCCTTCATGGAACCCGTCAGCAGCACCGTTTTGATGCCCATGGGCTCGAACAGCGCGCTGAGGGACGCATAGTGCTGCTCCGCCAGGATCTCCGTGGGCGCCATCATGGCGCTCTGCAGGCCGTTTCTTGCGGCCAGATAGATCGCCGCCGCGGCCACCATGGTCTTGCCGCTGCCCACGTCGCCCTGGATCAGCCGGGCCATGGGGGCAGGGCTGCCCACATCGGCGCGGATCTCATCGATGGCCCGCTTCTGGGCCCCGGTCAGGGCGAAGGGCAGGGCCTGATAAAACGCCTCCAGCGCCAGATCCTTCATAGGCGCGCGAGTAACCTCGGTATTGCGCCGGCGCAGGATGGCCAGTCCGATGGAGAAGATGAAAAACTCTTCAAAAATCAGTCGCCGCTTGGCGATCTCCAGGGTCTCATAATCCGGCGGATTGTGGATGGCGTCGTAGGCCTCCTGGGCTCCGCACAGGCCGTAGCGCTCCCGCTGGGCGGCGGGCAGCACCTCGGGGATGGAACCCCGGCAGGCCTCCAGCGCCTGGGTGACGGACCGGGAGATCAGCTTGTTGGAGATCCCGGCGGTGAGGCTGTACACAGGCATGATGCGCCGCGTGGCGACGCCGGGCTCATCGGGCCTCTCCACCACGGGATTGGTCATCTGATAGCCGAGATAATCGCCGGTCAGCGCGCCGTAGAAGATATAGCTCCGGCCATAGACCAGGTTGTCGCTCATATAGCTCTGGTTGAAGAAGGTCAGATTCAGGGTCCCTGTCTCATCGGCCACCCGCACCTTCACCAGATCCAGGCCCTTCCGGATGTGCGCCAGCCTGGGATGGGAAACCACCATTGCCTCGAAGCAGGCGGGGGTATCCACCTCCAGCTCGGCAATGGGCACCATCCTGCTGCGGTCCTCGTAGGCCCGTGGAAAGTAGGCGATGAGGTCATAGAGGGTATCCACGCCGAGATTATGCAGCTGCCTGGCCCTGGCCTCCCCCACGCCCTTGAGATAGCGCACAGAATCGAACAGTGACGGCACGGCGTTCACCCCCCACATATAGTATCGTTGGCATAATCATAGCGCAAGGCAATGTAGAAATCAAGATAATCGTTGCATTTTCACCGATATATGGTAAAATGAAGAGGAAAAGTACCCAGGGAGGCGATGAGTATGCCCCGATTTTTCCTGCCAGGCGCATTGTCGGGCACGCGGTTTTTCACCCTGTCCGGCGAACAGGCCCAGCACGCAAAGGTCCTGCGCCTGCGACAGGGCGAGGCGGTGACAGTCTGCGACGGTGCGGGGCTGGAGTTTTCCTGCACGGTGTCCGACGTCTCCGCCGGACAGTACAGTCTTGTGGTCCATGCCGAGCAGCCCTCCCGGGCGGAGCCCGCGGCCTTCGCGTCGGTCTACATGGCCTTCGCCAAGTCGGACAAACTCGAGCATGTGATCCAGAAGGCCACGGAGCTGGGCGCGGCGGAGATCGTCGCCTTCCCCTCGGAGCGCTGTGTCTCCCGCCCGGATGAAAAATCCCAGGGCAGGAAGCTCGAGCGCTGGCAGAAAATCGCCGCCTCCGCCGCCGAGCAGTCCGGCCGCGGCACGATCCCGCAAATACGGATCCTGCCGGGCTTTCGTGAGGCGGTCGCCAGGGCTGCCCAGGCCGACCTGCCGGTATTTTTCTACGAAAACGAGGATGCCTTCACCTTCCACGACGCCATCGCTTCCGGCGATTTCCGCACCTGTGCCCTGATGACGGGGCCTGAGGGCGGCTTCAGCGCCGCGGAGGTGGCCGAGGCCCGGGCCGGCGGCATGAAGATCTGCACCCTCGGCAGGCGGATCCTGCGCTGTGAGACGGCGCCGCTGTGCGCTCTTTCCGCGCTGATGTTCGCCTGCGGTGAATTCTAAACCAACGCAAGGAGGTACAATATGAAGCCTGTCATTGTCATCGGGCATAAGAACCCCGACTCAGACTCCATCTGTTCCGCCATCTGCTATGCCAATCTCAAACGCAAGCTCACGGGGCGGGACTATATCGCCTGCCGGGCAGGCGAGATCAATAACGAAACCAAATATATTCTCGAGACCTTCCGCGCCGAGGCGCCCCAGCTGGTGGAGACGCTGGAGCCCACCCTGGCCGACGTCCAGTACCGCCGGATCGAGGGAATCAGCTCCCACCTCTCCCTGCGCCGGGCATGGGAATACATGCGCGACAACGATATCCCGACCGTCCCCGTGGTGACGCCCCAGGGACAGCTCAAGGGCATCCTGACCCTGGGCGACATCGCCCGGTTCTATATGGAGGATCAGGACGCCAACGCCCTGGCCGAGGCAGGCACCCGCTACCGCAACATCGTCGATACCCTCCAGGGGGAAATGGTGGTCGGCGATCCCGAAGACCACTTTACCAAAGGCAAGGTCGTCGTGGCCGCCGCCAACCCCGACGTGATGGAGGAATACATTTCCGAGCATGACATGGTCCTTCTGGGCAACCGCTATGAGTCCCAGCTGTCGTGCATCGAGATGAAAGCCGGCTGCATCATCGTCTGCCTGGGCTCCAAGGTCACGCGGACCATCCAGAAGCTGGCCCAGGAGGCGGGCTGCAGCGTGGTGAGCTCTCCCCTGGATACCTATGCCTGCTCCAAGCTCATCAACCAGGCGGTGCCCGTGCGTCACGTCATGCGCACCCAGGGCGTCATCACCTTCCGCGACGACGATCTGGTTTCCGAAGTAAAGGCCAACGTATCGAAACTGCGGGTACGCTACTTCCCCATTCTGGATAACGACGGTTATTACATCGGCATGATCTCCCAGCGAAATCTTCTGGACATCGATCGTCAGCAGGTCATCCTGGTGGATCACAACGAGAAGGATCAGGCGGTGGACGGCATCCGCGCCGCGGAAGTGATCGAGGTCATCGACCACCATCGGATCGACTCCGTGGAGACCATGAATCCCATCTATTTCCGCAACCAGCCCCTGGGCTGCACCGCCACCATCATCGCCCTCATGTACCAGGAGAACGGCATCGCCATCGAACCCCAGATCGCGGGCCTGCTGTGCTCGGCGATCCTTTCTGACACGCTGATGTTCCGCTCCCCCACCTGCACCCCCACGGACGAGCGCATCGCCCGGATGCTGGCGGCCATCGCAGGCATCGACGTGGAGGCCCACGCCACGGCCATGTTCAACGCCGGCTCCAAGCTCGGCGACAAGACGCCGGATGAGATCTTCCATATCGACTGCAAGCGGTTCAAAGCGGAAATGAAATCCCTGGCGGTGGCCCAGGTCACCAGCGTCAGCCGCAGAGAACTCTCCCGGCTGCGCGACCGGATGCTGCCCTACATGCAGAGCCTGCTGCCCAGCTCGGGCATGGACATGCTGTTTTTGATGCTCACGAACATCATCGACGAGTCCACGGAGCTGCTGTTTGTGGGGCAGGGCGCGCGCCAGGTGGTGCAGGACGCCTTCGGCGTCGAGGCCGGACCGAACAGCGCCGTGCTCCCCGGCGTCGTCAGCCGGAAAAAGCAGATGATGGGCCCCCTGATCACAGCCATCGACGCCTGGCAAGAGGGCTTATAACAACAATCCCGGCGGGACTGCTTTTGCAGCCCCGCCGGTTTTCTATTTTTATGTAGGGTATGAAACGGCTTTATTTCCCTCAGGACTTCCCGTCCCTGCAATAAAGAAGCAACCTGCAACTGACACGGATTATTGATTTACATAGCTCTCAATCAACGTTTTCACTGCCTCCGCTTCTTCTTCTGAGAGTGATTTTGCGTAATAGCAATAGGAATCCTCAGCGTTTCGGATCTCAACATCAACATAATCCAGAGTATTCGACAACATATATATCTCTCCTCCCCTGCAAAAACAACACCCAATCGCGTTTTCTGAGGTACTCGGCATCTGCTCCATTCTGTCAAGATCAAACAGCTCTTCAAGCAGCGCAGTATCTTTTTCAGAGATTTGAAATGTCTTTTCCGGCTCCTGATAGACAGTCATCGCAAATGTCTGCGCAGTCTCTTTTTCCGGTTTTTTATCCATCGGGTCGAGCTCCTCTGATGTCGGAGTCTGCACATCATCTGCGTCTTTCACGCCCTGATTTGCAGCGGATTGACTCGTCTGATCCTTCAGCGAGCATCCAAGCAGCAGAAGAAAACAAAAGCAAATAAGCAATAATGCGTATTTTTTCATTTAATCCCTTCCTTTTATGACCAAGATCTTCCATTATACGAATTGTCACCCCAGAAGCGAATCGGAGTTGTTCCCTGACCTGGAACACGATCTGCTGCACGTACAGCCGCATCTTGTACTGGTCGTGTTCCATTCAATAAATCCCAGAAATAGCTATTGAACTCATGTGTGTTAGATAATAATACTGTTGAACTCCAGCCCAGATACGCTCTTCTTGAATAACCATAAATATTAAATTCTTCTGCCCAGGCAGTATCTATAGCAGTATTGCACGCATCCAAATAAACAAAATGCCAATTCCCCACTACATCTTCAATTTTTAAGATTATATTTTCTGCCTTATAATAACTCAAAAAATGATCACGGGATCCATGGCAATTAATGTAGAGAGCATAGGCATTTGGCTGATTTCTTATCCAATTCTTTACGTTACCATAAATATTTCCTGTGCATAGATTATTATTTGTTACTGAGTATCCCAATCTAGCAAACCCCACTTGCGCCCATCGCAAGTTATCTTCACGACATCTATTAAAACTGGCCACTTGTGCCGGATTACCTTTTCCTTTTCTATAATTATAGTCCGCCTTTGTTGGAGATTCCTTAATAACAAAACACTTCGCGCCATCCCCCATGAGCATATCATGACCTATTACTTCTCCGGAAACAGCGTCTACAACAGTAATGACCGATCCGTTATCATACTCCACCATGTATGCCAGATAACTGTTTTCTGTTTTATATCTCACATTTGTATTGCAATACTTCTCTGGCCTTACATAAGAAAGATAAACAGAACTAGGTATTATTTTTTCTGATTCTTCCTCGTACTCGGAGTTTGCAATTCTTATTGCCTCTTCCTTAGTTATGTCTGGATACAGTGTATTGGGTTCATAATTAAACTTGTGTGCAACGACAAGTTCGAGCGTTCGCATATCCATGCACATTTTTACTGATTGATAATCGTTGATGATCCCATTTTCAAGTTCTTTTGAAATGCAGAAAAAGTCCCTGTTTTCATCAAAAGCAAAAGGCTTAGAAATCTGGTATTCATAATCCAGGTTAAACAATGTCGCTACCTTGTTAGCAATAATGGGCATTTTCTTTTCAGTTTCAGTTATTGAGTACTGTTTGTCAATTCTTCGGTTATCAAGCGGTTTGGCGATTTCAATAAGATCACCTTTGCTATCAAATGAATAATCCAGTAATCTATTATTCTTTCCCCCATTTTCAGAGACGCCAAACAATTCACAGATCAATTCATTATTGTTACAAGAATTATTAACTTCCTCTAAAACAAGCGTTTTTAACGATGTGTCTTCATCTATATATTCTTGATCAGCTTCTGCAAACACGCTTGCAAAAACCGTATCTTCTTCAATATATTCCTTCTGCTGAAATGCTGAGGCTTCTTCTACTTCAGTTTCTGCAAATACAGAGGCAGGCAAAAGGCCAACCAGTAATGAAACGGTCAGCATCAGGGATATTATTTTTTTTTTTTGTTAAGCAATCTTTTTTCATTAGTTTTCTCCTTATTATTGTGGATAAACGAATTAAAAACAACACCTCGAATAATACCTTTTTGCTATAAGTCGTATTTATTCATTCCCTCCCTTCTCATCGTTTCAGGTTAAACAATAGCTGTTCACAATAGGCATTGTCCGTGTATGATTATATATTTATATCAATTCATTGTCAATCAAAAACATGAAATAACGTTTTCATTTCCCCCCCGACTGTTGCCAAAGGATTCTGAATCGTTCTGAATAAGCAAATCCGGGATCGGAAACAAATCCGATCCCGGTTCTGTATTCTCATTTCAGGATGCCGGGGAAATTTACCTGGGCTTTCTCGTAGCTCTCCAGGTCGCCCACGTCAAAGTGCAGCCCCGGCATTTCCATGCTGTATACCACGCTGTTCTGGCACATCCAGCTCACGAGGCTGCCCGGCGCGTCGGTGCCGCAGCCCTCTGCAATGGCGGTCCGGATTTTCTTCACATCCGCTGCTGTATAGTAATAGAATGGCAGGGCGCACAGGTTGGTTTTCGGTTCCGCCGGCTTTTCCTCCAGGCAGAGCAGCCGCCCGTCCTCCGCCAGCTCGCACACGCCGCTGCGGCGCAGGCTCTTGATATCCGGCTCAATGCAGTGCATGATGCAGGAGGTCTGCTTTTCGAAGGCATAGTCGATGAAATGCGTGATGCTGAAATCCGTCAGATAGTCCCCCGCCACCACCAGAAGATCGTCGTCGATCCCCGCGGCGTCCACGGCAAACTGGATGTCCCGCACCGCGCCGAGGCGCTCTTCATTGGTGCAGGTGCCATTGTCGATGAGGCGGATCGGGGTGGGCTGCTTCTGTGCCCAGCGCCGGAACTCCTCATAAAACTTGTGGTTGGTGATGAGGATATATTCCTCGATCTTATCAGAACGCCGCAGGTCCTCCGCCAGCCAATCCAGGATGGCTTTGTCCCGAACCTTCAGAAGCGGCTTGGGGTACTCCCTCGTCAGCGCATACATTCGGGTCGCATAGCCGGCGACCAGTATCAGACATTTCATTGCTTGCTCCTTTCCGACGCCCCGTCGGCAGAATCTGATATTCTTACTATAAGTATACAACATTAGTGAACGGCATGCAAGGGAATTCTCCCAGCCATTCAATCGTAAATTATTTACAATTTGTTCAACATTTTTAAAAAGAATTGCGTTATAATAGTTAAACTTAGTGTAAATGCCGAAAGCCTCTGCGCGCAAAGACTTCCGGCACTGGCACCCACAGGAGGACTCGAACCTCTGACCTGCCGCTTAGGAGGCGGCCGCTCTATCCAACTGAGCTATGTGGGCAGATCCTGCTATGATTTTATCCGAAGCGCGCGGGTTTGTCAACCGCGCGAAAACGATTTGGCATTTTTGCCGGTCCCCGCGCATAGAATAGGAGCATTGAGAAAGGAGGCGCGACATGAACATCGAATGGATCACGCAAGCTCCCCAGGAGGACATTGACGATCTGATCTTCGCCGACGAGGATATTTACGTCAGCACCAGATAAGGATGGCGGGGACCCCGCCATCCTTTCGTTCTTAATCATGTTTTTGGCCCTTTACACGGGCCGTTTTTTTCGATATACTATCATAGATAATCTGAGATACAGGAATGAGCCATTATGATTCAATTTGAAGAGTACAAAGGAAAACTGAACGCCCTGAAGCCCGCCCTGGCAGATCTGCGAGAATCGCTCAATATCGACGGTGCCAACAGCGAGCTTGAGCGGCTGCACGCCATGCAGGAAGCCCCCGGCTTCTGGGATGATCCGTCAAAATCCCAGAAAATCGTCGTCAAGACCCGTTCTCTGGAAACCAAGGTGGAGAAATACGAGAAGATGTGCGCCCAATGGGACGATCTCATGACCATCGTGGAGATGGCCCTGGAGGAAAACGACGACAGCATGCTCGGCGAGCTCACCGATGGCTATGCCGAGCTGGAGCATGAGATGGAGGTCTCCCGCCTGCAGACGCTGCTCACCGGCGACTACGACGCCAACAACGCCATCGTCTCCTTCCAGGCCGGCGCCGGCGGTACCGAAGCCCAGGATTGGGCCCAGATGCTCTACCGCATGTACACCCGCTGGGTGGAAGCCCACGACTTCACCTATAAGATTCTCGACTACCTCGACGGCGACGAGGCCGGCATCAAATCCGCCAGCATCCTCGTGGAGGGCGAGAATGCCTACGGCTTCCTCAAGAGCGAGAACGGCGTGCACCGTCTGGTGCGTATCTCCCCCTTCGACGCCAACGCCCGCCGTCAGACCTCCTTCGCCGCGGTGGAGGTCATTCCCGAGATCGCCGACGATTCCGCCGACGTGGAGATCCGCCCCGAGGACATTGAGATGCAGGTCTACCGCTCCTCCGGCGCCGGCGGCCAGCACATCAACAAAACCTCCTCCGCTGTCCGGCTGATCCACAAGCCCACGGGCATCGTGGTCTCCTGTCAGACCCAACGCGACCAGTTCCAGAACAAGGAGACCTGCATGCGCATGCTGCGCTCGAAGCTGGTGGAGATCAAGGAACGCGAGCATCTGGAAAAGATCTCCGACATCAAGGGCGCCCAGCAGAAGATCGAATGGGGCAGCCAGATCCGCAACTATGTCTTCATGCCCTACACCCTGGCAAAGGATACCCGCACCGGCTACGAGATGACCAACATCAACGCTGTCATGGACGGCGACCTCGACGGATTCATCAACGCCTATCTCACCTGCGCCGCCACCGGGACCTGGGTGACAAAATAATTGAAAAAATGCAAGAAAAAGCCTTGCAAATCAGAAACCGCTTTGCTATAATAGTCAAGCTATTTTGAATTCATTCCGACTCCGCGCGCCGGGCGCCGGACAGCGGTACATTTTGGAGGTAAACCATGGAAGCTTTAAGAATCATCTGCACCGTCGTTATGCTGATTTCCGCGCTGGCGCTGATCGTCATCGTTCTGTTCCAGTCCGGCAAGTCCGCGGGCCTTTCCGGCGCCATCGCCGGCAACTCGGACTCCTTCATGAGCAAGAATAAGAACCGCTCCTGGGACGCCAAGCTTGCCAACAGCACCAAGTGGGTCGCCGCCGTGTGGCTGCTGACCACCCTGGCCCTGTCCCTGCTGTAATTTCATCGAGCCGACCGCCGCAAAACGAATGGTTTTGCGGCGGTTTTTGTTTTTTTATTCCATCATTCGTATTGAAATATACATTGGATTGTGCTAATGTCAAACTGAGAGTATATGGGCAACAGCCCGCGAAAAAGCAGGCGTCTCGGAGCAAAGGAGGCTGCAAATGAAACGTAGAACCATCTCTATGCTGCTCGTGGCATGCATGATGATATCCATGCTCGCGGCGATCGCAGCGCCGGCCATGGCGGCGGAGGGCGATCTGCCCGCCACCCTGTGGGTATCCCCCAGCGAAACCAACGGCATACCCAGCCGCATCGAGCTCAACCAGACCGGCGCCGGCGGGGGCGGCTGCGGCGGCGGAGGCTTCCCGGGCGGCGGATGGCCCGGCGGCGGAGGCGGGACCTCCTCCGGCTATCAGCTCTACCTGCCCGGCAACGCGGCGGTTGAGGCATGCTTCTTCTCCTGGGACGACGGGCTGGAAGCCACCGTCGACGGACTGAGCTATGTCAGCGGCACCCTGCCCGTTCCAGCCCCCGGCACGACGAAGACCATCACCTTCACCAATGAAGCCGGCGGAACGGCCCAGTTCGAAGTGACCACCTATCAGGGCTCTCAGACCGTGCCGCCGATCTTCATCGAGATCGACGAGAGCCAGGGCACCATCGCCGCCATGAACGGCGACTCCGATCACAACACCACCTGCACCGGCGAAATCTATATCGACGGTGTGAAGTATGCGATGCCCCAGATGAAAGGCCGCGGCAACTCTTCCTGGATGGTAGCCCGGACGAAAAAGCCCTACAACGTCACCCTGGACAGCAAGGTCAAGCTTCTGGGCATCGACTGTGACAAAACGAAGAAGTGGTCCTTCCTTGCCAACTGTGACGAGCCCAGCCTGCTGCGCGATCAGCTCGGCTACGACATGGCTCATGCCATGGGCGTCGGTCTGGACACCGCCCAGGCCGACGTCTGGATGAATGGCAAGTACCTGGGCATCTATCTCATTTCGCCCAAGTACGACTCCTTTGTGCCCAAGGACGGCTTCCTGATCGAGAATGACAACTATAAGGAAGATCCCGTGGAGGACGGCGGCGATCCCAGCTTCGATCTGGATGGCCTGATCTATTCCTCCAGACCTGCGGAGTATGATTACAACCGAATCACCGTCAAGAAGATCGGCGACAATCTGCTGGGCGGCGAGGAGAGCGTGGATTCTTTTTTCACTGACGCGGCGCCCACCGAGATCTACACCCAGGAGGTCTGGGACGCCATGCGTTCCCCGGACGGCTACAACAGTCAGGGAGGCTACTATGCCGACTACATCGACATGGAGTCCTTTGCCAAAATGTACCTGCTGCAGGATTACATCAAGAATTATGACTTCTGCGGCGGCAGCATCTTCTTCCACC
>CADBKB010000037.1:12081-13566 GCA_902795095.1 Oscillospiraceae bacterium | reverse complement strand
GATTCAGGGACATACGCTGAGGATCTTCGCCACAAGGGCTTCGCGCCCGTCGCCCTTCTCCGCGGAGAATGGGATCACCTCGATCTCCTCCGGCAGCTCCAGGGTTTGACGGATCCGCTCCAGATTCGGCCCGATCTCGCTTTTCTTGAGCTTGTCGAGCTTGTTCGCCACCACCGCGAACCGGCAGCCGGTGGATTTGAACCAGTTGGCCATGGTGATATCATTGTCGGTGGGCTTGTGGCGGGCGTCCACGATGAGGATGCCCAGGGTGATGAGGTCCTCGGCGGAAAAATACTGCTCCATGAGCTTGGCCCAACGCTGCTTCTCCGACAGAGGGACCTTGGCATAGCCGTAGCCCGGCAGATCTACCAGATAGGCCTTCTTGTCCAGCAGGAAATAGTTGATGTGCACGGTCTTTCCCGGGGACTCGCCCACGCGGGCAAAATTCTTGCGCTGCAGCACCCGGTTGATGACCGAGCTCTTGCCCACATTGGACTTGCCGGCGAATACGATCTGCGGCAGGCCGTCCCGTCGAAAGTCGGCGGGGCGGGCCGCGGAGAGCACAAATTCCACGTTATGTAGATTCATAGGCGCCTCACTGTCGGATGCCCCGGCCGGGCTTCTTGGGCGTCTCCTTGATGGCGATGGCCAGGCAATCCGCGGGGCCGCTGAGGCCCTCGCGCTTTTCGCACAGGTTCAGCTCCAGGGCGTAATGCAGTACGGCGTCCACATGCTCCACGGGCAGGAAGCTCAGCGCATTGCGCACGTTCTGATCGATCTCCGCCAGGTCTTTTTCATTGTCCTTGGGGATGATGACGGTACGGATGCCGTTGCGCAGGGCCGCCATGGTCTTCTCCTTGAGCCCGCCGATGGGCAGCACCCGTCCGCGGATGGAGATCTCGCCGGTCATGGCCAGATCCCGCCGCACGCTCCGTCCCGTCAGCGCCGACACCATGGCCGTGCAGACCGTGATGCCCGCGGAGGGGCCGTCCTTGGGCACCGCACCCTCGGGGAAATGGACGTGGATATCCTTGGTCTTATAGAAATCCGGGGCGATCTGCAGCCGGTCCGCGCGGGAGCGGATGTAGCTCATGGCCGCCTGAACCGATTCCTTCATGACGTTGCCGAGGTTCCCGGTGAGCTCCAGCTTGCCGGAGCCTTCCACCACGTTGACCTCCACCTCCATGGTCTCGCCGCCCACAGACGTCCAGGCCAGGCCCGTGGCCAGGCCCACGCTGTCGCCCATCGGCAGTTTATCGCGCAGGTATTTGCGCGGTCCGAGATAGTCCTCCAGGTTCTTTACCGTGATGCTGATGCGCTTCGGGGGTTCTTCGCCGGCAAACTGCATGGCCGCTCTGCGAAGGATCCTGCCCAGCTCCCGCTCCAGATTGCGCACGCCGGATTCCCTGGTATAGTCGGCAATCAGGGTGCGGATCGCGTCGTCGCTGATGCGAAGCTGAGATTTTTTCAGCCCGTGCCGTCCAA
>CADBKB010000037.1:0-12048 GCA_902795095.1 Oscillospiraceae bacterium | reverse complement strand
CCAGCTCGATGACCTCCCTCCGGTCCAGCAGGGCCCGGGGAATGGTATCGGTGGTGTTGGCGGTGGTGATGAACATACACTCGCTCAGATCGAAGGGGAGCTCGAGGTAGTGGTCGCGGAAGGTGGCGTTCTGCTCCGCGTCCAGTACCTCCAGCAGGGCCGAGGACGGGTCGCCCCGATAGTCGGTGCCCATCTTGTCGATCTCATCGAGGAGCAGCAGCGGGTTCCTGGTGCCCGCCTGCTGGATGCCGGCGATGATCCTGCCGGGCATAGCGCCGATATAGGTCTTGCGGTGGCCGCGGATCTCCGCCTCGTCGTGGACGCCGCCCAGGGCAATGCGGGCCAGCTTCCGGTTGAGGCAGCGGGCGATGGAGAAGGCCACGGAGGTCTTGCCCACGCCCGGAGGTCCCACCAGGCAAAGGATCTGCCCGGCATAGCCCGGCATCAGCTTCTTGACGGCAAGGAACTCCAGGATCCGCTCCTTCACCTTCTCCAGGCCGTAGTGATCGGCGTCCAGGATGCGGCGAGCCTTGGAAATATCCACGCTCTCGCGGCTGCGCTTGTTCCAGGGAAGGCCCAGGCAGACGTCGAGATAATTGCGGATGACCGCGGCCTCGGACGAGCCGATGGGCTGCTTTTCCAGTCTGCCTACCTCTCGCAGGAGCTTCTCCTCGATCTCCGCGTCCAGGCGGAGGTCGCGGATCTTCTTCTCATAAAGTCCGATCTCCTCGTCGTCATCGTCGCCCAGCTCGCTGCGGATGACCTTCATCTGCTCGCGCAGATAGTAATCGCGCTGCCCCTTGTTCAGGGAGTCCTGCACCTTCTCGTTGAGGTCGTCCTCGATGCGCAGGATCTGCAGCTCGTGGGCAAGCAGTCGGTTGGCGATCTCCAGACGGCGCACAGGATGCAGGGTCTGCAGGATACGCATTTTCTCGGCATAGCCGAAGGTGGCGTTCTGGCCGATGAGATCCGCCAGAGGGCCTGGAGCGCCGTCGGTGAACAGAGAGATCATGTCCTCCTGGGGCGGCTTCTGGGTGATGCTGATGAGCTCATCGTAGAGCTGGAAGCTCTGGCGGCGCAGGGCCTCGATGCGATTGTGCATGCCGGAGACCTCCGGCTCGGTGACGGTTTGCACCCGGCCATACAGGCAGGGGCCCGCGGTATCCAGGCTGACGAGCTCCGCGCGGGCCATGCCCTCCACCAGCACACGCATGCTGTCGCCGGGGATCTTCAGGATCTGCTTGACCCGGGCAATGGTCCCCATCTCATACAGGTCGTCCTTGCCGGGGTCGTCGATCAAAATGTCACGCTGAGTGACCAAAAACAGCTGCTGATTCAGCTTCATGGCGGTTTCGACGGCGGTGACGGATTTCTCCCGGCCCACGTCGAAATGGATCAGCATATGGGGAAACACGGTCATGCCCCGCAGGGGAAGAACCGGCAGCCGTTCAGAAAGCAGGATTTCGCTCATATGTAACTCCTTTCAAAAGAGCTGCAATAAGAATAGCATATTTTTTATTCACCCGCAAGTGGCGGGATCTGGAAGCATAAAAGAGGGGCGGACGCCCCTCTTTTACAGATATCACGAACTTATGCGCTGACAGCCTCCGTGCTCCTGGGCTTGTCGCCGCGGATGATGGTCGGTGGCTCCGTCCCTTCCACGCAGGCCTTGGTCATGACCACGCGGGTGATCAGCTCGTCGGAGGGGATCTCGTACATTACCGGGATCATCAGTGATTCCATCACCGCGCGCAGACCTCTGGCGCCGATCTGCCGCTCCACGGCCTTCTCGGCAATGGCCTCCAGTGCCTCGGGCTCGAACTCCAGCTCCACATTGTCATACTGCAGCAGCCGGCGGTACTGGCGACACAGGGCGTTCTTGGGCTCGGTAAGGATCTGCACCAGATCGTCCTTGCTCAGACTCTCCAGGCTGGTGATCACGGGCAAACGGCCCACCAGCTCGGGGATGATGCCGAACTTCAGCAGATCGTGGGGCTGCACCTGGCGGAACAGTTTGCCCACATCCCGGTCCTTCTTGCTCTCGATCTCGCTGCCGAAACCGATGGCGCTGCGGTCTGTGCGTGCTTCGATGATCTTGTCGAGACCGTCGAAGGCGCCGCCGCAGATGAACAGGATCTTGGAGGTGTCGATCTGGATGAATTCCTGCTGGGGGTGCTTCCGGCCGCCCTGGGGCGGGACGTTGGCCACGGTGCCCTCCACGATCTTGAGCAGGGCCTGCTGCACGCCTTCGCCGGAGACGTCGCGGGTGATGGAGGTATTCTCGCTCTTACGGGCGATCTTATCCATCTCGTCAATGTAGATGATGCCGCGCTCGGCCAGCTCCACATCGTAATCCGCCGCCTGCAGAAGGCGCAGCAGGATGTTCTCCACATCCTCGCCCACATAGCCCGCCTCGGTCAGGGTGGTGGCGTCGGCGATGGCAAAGGGCACGTCGAGGATCTTGGCCAGGGTCTGGGCAAAGAGGGTCTTGCCGGAGCCCGTCGGACCGATGAGCAGGATATTGCTCTTTTGCAGCTCAACGTCGGAATCCTCGCCGAAGAAAATGCGCTTATAGTGGTTGTAAACCGCAACGGACAGGGTGATCTTCGCCTCGGTCTGGCCGATGATGTAGCCGTCGAGGTACTGGCGGATCTCCTTGGGCGTGGGCAGATGCTCGGGGCGCTCGATGGACGAGGGCTCCGTCTCATACATATCCTCCCGCAGAAGGCTGGTGCACAGCTCCACGCATTCGTTGCAGATATAGACGTTGTTGGGGCCGGACATGATCCGCCGCACCTGCTCCTGCCGCTTGCCGCAGAATGAGCAGCGCACCACGCGATCGTCATTTTTCGCCAAATCGGTCCCCTCCTTCCGTATTATCGGTGATAGATGACCTGATCCACCAGGCCGTAGTCCTTCGCCTCCTGGGCGGTGAGGAAATGGTCGCGCTCGCAGTCGCGGCAGATGGTCTCATAATCCTTGCCGGTATTCTGCGCGAAGATCTCATTCAGACGGCGCTTGATGGCAATGATCTGCTCGGCGTGGATCTCGATATCCGTCGCCTGGCCCTGGGCGCCGCCGGAGGGCTGGTGGATCATGATCTCCGCATTGGGCAGGGCGATGCGCTTGCCCTTGGCGCCGCTGGACAGCAGGAACGCGCCCATGGAGGCGGCCAGACCGATGCAGATGGTGGACACATCGCACTTGATATACTGCATGGTATCGTAGATGGCCAGTCCCGCGGTCACGCTGCCGCCGGGGCTGTTGATATAGAACTGGATGTCCTTGTCCGGATCCTGGGCTTCGAGATAAAGCATCTGCGCCACCACCAGGGAAGCCGTCACATCGTTGACCTCCTCGGACAGGAAGATGATGCGGTCATTGAGCAGCCGGGAGAAGATATCATAGCTGCGCTCGCCGCGGCTGGTCTGCTCGACGACATAGGGAACTAAACTCATGGCAAAATCTCCTTTCAGTGGATTCTAACCGGGATCAAAGGAAAATATTCACAGATCATTCCGCGGCGGGGGCGGGCTCCTCAGTCTTCGGGGCCACAGCCACGGCGTTCTCGGCGATCAGATTGCCTGCCTTGCGGGCCAGCAGATCGGTCTTGACGTCCTCGGCGCCCATGCGGGCCTTCACGTCCGCCACATCCATGGAGTAGACTGCGGCGAGGTGGTTGTACTCAGCCTCGATCTCGTCGTCGGGGATCTCCAGACCCTCGACCTCGGCGATCTTCGCCAGCATGACCTGGGTCTTGACCTGGCGCTCGGCGTTCGGGCGCATGGCCTGACGCATCTGGGCTTCTCCGCCGAACATCTGGGCATACTGATCCATGCTCATGCCGCTCATCTGGAGCTGATAGGCGGTCTGACGCATCTGATAATTCAGCTCCTCATCCACCATGCACTCGGGGATGTCGGCCTCGATGTTGGCCAGGGCGGCCTCCAGGGCGGCGGACTTGAAGGTGGACTCGATGGAATCGCTCTTCTCCTTCAGGAAGCGGGCGCGGATGTCGGCGCGCAGCTCATCCATGGTGTCGAATTCGGACACGTCCTTGACAAACTCGTCGTCCAGCTCGGGACGGATGGTCTCCTTGACGGAGTTGAGCTTGACATGGAACACGGCGTCCTTGCCGGCCATGTCGGCGTGGTAATCCTCGGGGAAGGTCACGTCGATGTCGCGCTCCTCGCCGGCGCTCATGCCGACGATCTGCTCCTCGAAGCCGGGGATGAACTGGCCGCTGCCGAGCTTGAGGTCGAAGCCTTCGCCCTTGCCGCCGTCGAAGGCGACGCCGTCGATAAAGCCCTCAAAGTCGATGTTGGCGGTGTCGTTCAGCTGCGCGGGGCGCTCGGCGGTCTCAATGCGGGAGACGTTCTCGGCCATGCGGTCGATCTCAGCGTCGATCTCTGCCTCAGTGACCTCGGGCTCCGCCTTGGGGATCTCCAGGCCCTTGTACTGGCCCAGGGTGACCTCGGGATACAGGGGCGCATCCAGGATCAGGCTCAGATCGCCGTTCTCCTGCTTGTCCATAGAGGTAATGCTGGGCGTGCCGACGATCTTGAGGCCGCTGTCGGTGAGCATGTCAAAAATCTGCGGGAAGATCTCTTCGATCGCATCCTCCAGGAAAACGTCGGCGCCGTACATGGCCTCCACCATCTTCCGGGGGGCATGGCCCTTGCGGAAGCCGGGAAGCATGATGCTCTTCTTCGCCTTGGCGTAGGCCTTGCTCTTGGCCTGCTCCAGAGTTTCATGGGTGAGGGTCATTTCGACGGTTGCCTTGGAGCCTTCGGTTTTGGTGTTGTTGATTTTCATAACTGTTTCCTCCTGATTCTGGTGCGATCAAATATGAGATCTACCATAAAACATATCTTTTTTATTTTATCAGATCTTGGACAATAATTCCAGTGTTTTTATTCAAAAATGATAAATAATTGCTTCAATCAAGGATCTTCACGGGGGTAAAATTGATATAGTCCGCGGACAGGAGCTGGAAATGGGTGCCGTCGAAGTCTCCTTCCACGGCCAGCTTGTGGCTGTCGGAGTGCAGATGGCCGTAATAACAGGCCGCCACCCGGTACTGCTTCAGAAGCGCCAGGATCTCCGGGCAGGTGTAGCCGCGGTAGCGGGGCGGATAGTGCAGGAAGCAGAGCTTCGGCAGGTCCCCCCCCGCCTTCAGCGAGGTCTCCAGCCGGATCAGCTCCCGGCGGAACACCTTCTCGTCGTGGGTGCCCTCCTTGTCCTCCTCGTAGAACCAGCCGCGGGTGCCGCACAGGGCAAAGCCGCCGTACGTATGGCAGTTGTTGTGCAGCAGGAAGATATCGTCCCAGCCGTTTTCGGCGCAGAAGCGGTAGAACTTCGCAGCGGTGGTCCACCAGTAGTCGTGATTCCCCTTCAGGATCAGCTTCCTGCCGGGAATGGCCGCCACAAAGGCGAAATCCTCCTTTGCCTGGCTCAGGTCGAGGGCCCAGCAGACGTCGCCGAGGATCACCGTGGTATCCTCCGGACCGATCCGGGCCAGGCCCGCGCGCAGCTTGTCCACATAGCCCGTCCAGGCGCCGCCGAAGACGTCCATGGGCTTGTCCGCGCCGAAGGCCAGGTGCAGATCGCCGATTGCGTACAGGGCCATAGGGTTCCTCCAATGCTAAAATGCGTCCTCCAGGTGGATGATTTCCGGCCGCCTGGTGTCCATGCCGGCGGGGGCATAGACCTCGATCACGTCGAATCGGGGCTGCAGGGCCGTGTCGTTCTTCTCCAGCCAGATCTCAGCGGAGGCGCGGATCCGGGCCTGCTTCTTGCCCGTGACGAATTCCCGCGCCTGGGCGTAGCGGTCGTCCCGCCGGGTCTTCACCTCGACAAAAACCACGTGCTTCCGGTCCCGGACGATCAGATCGATCTCACCGAAACAGGTATGATAATTGCAGGCCAGGATCTCATAGCGCTTTTTTCGCAGGTAGTCCGCCGCCAGTGCCTCGCCCCAGTGACCGGAGATTTTAGCCGTGCTCATAGAATTTCTTCAAAAAGCTCTGCCGGTGGATGGGACAGGGGCCGTACTGCCGCAGGGCTTCATAGTGCCGCTTGGTGCCGTAGCCCTTATGTACCTCGAAGCCGTATTGGGGATACTCCGCAGCATAGCGCTCCATGACCCGGTCCCGGGTCACCTTTGCCAGGATGGAGGCCGCGGCGATATTCGCGCTGAGGCTGTCGCCCTTGACGACCGTCTCGCTTCTCACGCCGAAATCGCTGTCCCGGTTGCCGTCGATCAGGGCCAGATCCGGCCGGACCGGCATGGCTTCGATGGCCCGGCGCATGGCCAGGAACGTCGCCTGCAGGATGTTGATTTCGTCGATCTCTTTCTCATCGGCGCTGCCGATGCCGTAGGCCAGGGCCTGGGCGGTGATGACGTCGAAGAGCTCCGCGCGCTTTTTCTCCGTGAGCTTCTTGGAATCGTTCAGACCGTCGATGTGCAGGCCGCGGGGCAGGATCACCGCCGCGGCGTATACGGGCCCCGCCAGGGGGCCGCGACCGGCCTCGTCCACGCCGCAGATCACACGGATCTCATCGGAATATCTGGCGTTTTCAATGGCCCACAGGTCGATTTTACTGTCCGTCATTGCCCTCTCCTTCCGCCGGAGGCTGCTCCAGGGAGAACGCGCCGAGCTTGCAGCTCCGGTATTCCTCCAGCAGCACCCGCGCCATGCGCTCGGTATTCACCTCACCCCGCGCCAGCAGGAAGCCGCGATTGCGGGCGGCGCGCTGCAGAAGCTCCCAGCCGCTCTCGTCGGCGGGGGCTTCGATACGGTAGCGCTCGGCCAGGGCGGCGGGATAATCCCGCCACAGAAGCTCCATAAGGCTGCAGGCCAGCTCCTCCACGTCGTATACGTCGTCCTTCACCGCTCCGGTGTAGGCCAGCTTCAGCCCCACCTCTGGGTCCTCAAACTTCGGCCAGAGAATGCCCGGCGTATCCAGCAGCAGAAGGCCCCGGTCCACGGTGACCCACTGCTTGCCCCGGGTGACGCCGGGGCGGTTCTCCGCCTTGGCGCCCTTGCGCCCGGCGATCTGATTGATAAAGGTGGATTTTCCCACATTGGGAATGCCGACGATCATGAGCTTGAGAGGACGTCCCCCCTGCCCTTTTTCGGCATAGCGTCTGAGCTTTTCGCTCAGAAGACGGCGCACCGCCGGCACAAACTGATTGACACCCCGCCGGCTCTTGCAGTCGGTGCAGATGACCTCCATGCCCCGGGCGCGGAAATAGGAAACCCAGCGCCCGGTGATCTCGGCGTCGGCCATGTCCATGCGGTTGAGGATGACAAGCCGGGGCTTATTGCCGCAGATGGCGTCGATGTCGGGATTGCGGCTGGCCAGGGGAATGCGGGCGTCGAGCAGCTCGCATACCGCGTCTACCAGCTTCAGATCCTGCTCCATCATGCGCCGGGTTTTGGTCATGTGGCCGGGATACCACTGGATCGTCAGATCCGCCATCAGTGCACCGCTCCCAGACGGTGGAAGTCCCGCTTGTCGCCCTCGTCGCGCTGACCGGGCCAGACCACCATGAGCACCTTGCCCAGCACATAGCGCTTGTCGAAGATGCCGATGGGCGGGTAACGGCTGTCGGCGGAGTGGTTGCGGTTGTCGCCCATGACGAACAGGCAGCCCTCGGGCACGGTCACCGGGAATTCGATGGTATTATAGGACGCATGGAGCATCGTCTCATTGATGTAGGGCTCGTCCAGGGCCACGCCGTCCACATAGACCGTGGCGGCGCCGGTCCCGTCGTAGGAGATGTCGACACTCTGGCCCTCCACGGCGATGACGCGCTTGACGATGGCTTCCTCGGGATCGTAGCTGGGCACCGTCGCCACAACCACATCCCCGGCCTTCGGCTCCTGGTAGAGCGTATTGCTCAGAAGCGTCAGACGGTCGCCGTTGAGCAGGGTCGGCGTCATGGATGGGCCGACCACGCTGACCATGCGCATCAGAAAAACGAAAATCAGCGTCACCGCCGCCAGGATATAGACCATATCGTGCAGCAGCTCATACACGTCGTTCTGTACGCCCGCCGGTTTTTCCTGTTTCATAAAGATGCTCCTTTCCGGCTTTTTCAATAGTATACACAATAATCCCAGGAATGAAAAGCATTATTTCCATCATATAAAAAGAGACAGCGGATGCTGCCTCTTTTTACACTTTGGATGAAAAGCGGGATCAGACCTTTTCCTTGACCTTGGCAGCCTTGCCAAGACGGTCGCGCAGGTAGTACAGCTTCGCGCGGCGAACCTTACCACGGCGGACGGTTTCGACCTTGACAATGGAGGGAGAGTGGACCGGGAACACCTTCTCGCAGCCGACGCCATAGCTCAGACGGCGGACGGTGATGGTTTCCTCAATGCCGCCATGCTTGCGGGCAATGATGGTTCCCTCGAACACCTGAATTCTCTCGCGGGCGCCCTCTTTGATCTTTACGTGAACGCGGACGGTGTCGCCGACGTTCATCTGGGGCAGCTCCTCCTTCATGTACTGGCTGGTCAGAGCCTTCATCAGATCCATAGAATTGTCCTCCTCGATTTTTTAGTGTTCGTAACGCAGGAAATGCCGCTGTACTTGTGTACCGGCTGCGACAGAGGACCACCAGATTTCAAAGACCAATGTATTCTATCACAGGATTACCATAAAATCAAGAGAAATTTTACGCTTTTTCCTCTTTTTTTCCCTTCCAAAGGAAGCAAAGCCACATGGTAACGCCGATGGCGCAGCCGCCCAGGATATTGCCCAGGGTGACGGGCAGCAGATTGCCGGCAAAGTATTTGCCCCAGCCCAGGGCTGTGAAGGCGCCGGCGTGGTTGGCATAGTATTTCGTGCAGAACAGGCCGGACATGCAGTAGGTCATGTCCGCAATGCAGTGGTTGAAGCCGCAGATGGTGAACAGCGCCACCGGGCCCCAGGCGCCGAGGATCCGGCTGGCGCCGTCCTTGCCCGCCAGGCTGAACAGCACCGCCAGAACCACCAGGATGTTGCAAAGCACGCCCATGACCAGAGCGTTTTCAAAACGCATGGTCATCTTTCCCTGGGCCACGCGCATGGTGTACTCCGCCAGCGCTCCGTCACCGGCGCCGAAGAAATTGAACCGGGCCGTCAGGAAGGACAGGAGCAATGCGCCCAGGAAATTGCCCAAAAACACCAGACCCCAGTTGCGCAGCATGCCCAAAACAGAGGCTCTCTTATCCAGAACGCTGATGACGATCAGGGTATTCCCCGTGAACAGCTCCGCGCCGGACAGGATCACCATGCCCAGGCCGAAGCCGAAGAGCACGCCGGAGAGCACGCGGATCATGGAGGGGTTCTCCAGCTTGTAGCAGGCCATATTCGTGACCAGCGCGGCATAGCCGATGAGGGCGCCCGCCAGGATGCCCAGGATCAGCAGCTTCCAGGCCGGGGCAACGGATTTCTTCGCACCCGCCAGGGAATAGTTTCTTGTCATTTCTTCCGGGGTGAACAGATTCATGCTTCCCTCCTGTTCCTGCGCATGGCCGCAGTGACCACATGGCGCAGCAGCATGGCCGTCGTCACAGCGCCGACGCCGCCGGGTACCGGGCTGACAGACCCGGCCACAGCCTCGGCCTCGTCGAACCGGACGTCGCCGACATACTTTCCGTCCTGCCAGTTGACGCCCACATCCAGCACCGTGGCGCCGGGCGCGATGGCCTCCGCGCCCACCAGGCCGGCGCTGCCGGCGCAGGCGATGAGCAGCTCGGCGCGCCTCGCTTCCGCGTTCAGATCCTTTGTGCGGGTGTGGCAGACCGTCACGGTAGCGTGGCGGCCCAGCAGCAGCATGGCAAGGGGTTTGCCAACCACGGGGCTGCGGCCGATGACCACGGTGCGCTTGCCCGCGGGATCCACGCCGTAGTGATCCAGCATCTGCATGCAGGCGCTGGGGGTGCAGGGGGCGAAGCCGGTGCCGGTACCCAGGAATACCCCGGCCGCCGAGCCGTCGGTCATGCCGTCCACGTCCTTTTCCGGGGCCAGGGCGTTGAAAATCTCCGTCTGGAACTGGCGCAGATGCTTCGGCAGAGGCCGGAACAGCAGCACGCCGTGGACGCCTTCGTCGGCGTTCAGCGCGTGCAGGGCATTGATCACATCCTGCTTGTCCGCGTCCGCACGCAGCAGCCGCTTTTGCACCGCGACGCCCACTTTGCCCGCGCGGGTGCAGATGCCCCGCTCATAGGCCAGGTCCGAGGGGTCCTCCCCCAGCCGTACGACGCAAAGCGTCGGCGTAACGCCGGACAGCGATTCAATATCCTCCCGAATGCCCTGGCACAGGGCCTCAGCCACGGGTTTTCCGTATAATATCATAGCAGCCTCACAGAGATTCGCGCACGAGCGCGAAGATTTGATCCGCCTTCTCGCAGGCGGCAAGGCAGGCGTTCGCCTGATCGTTCAGAGCCTGTGCCTTTTCCCGGTCGCGCAGGGCGCCGGTATTGATAAACACATTGAGGCTTGCTGCCTGCAGTGCCGCCTTGCACAGCGCTGCGGCACAGCCGGCGTCGGACAGCGCCAGCCGGGAGCCCTTCTCGGCGAACGTACCCGCGGCGTCAATGGCCCGGGCGCACAGCCGCATGATCTCCAGCGGGGCGGAGCAGGCGTCCAGGGTGGCCTTCTCCAGGATGTCGGCCCGGTGCGGGTCGTCCTTGGGAATGCCGTAGGCCGCGGCCAGGGGGGCAAAGCAGGCGGCGTCCGCGTCGATCTGATCCAGAAGCCCCGCCTGCAGGCTCTCGCATTCCGCCATCAGAGCGCGAAGCTCATCCTCCACGGCGGCATACTTCTTCTTCCCCACGGTGAGCGCGCCCACCATGTGGGCCAGGGCCGTGCCGACGGCGCCCACCAGGGCTGCCGCGCCGCCGCCGCCCGGGGTAGGGGCGGCGGAGCTCAATACCTTTGTGAATTCCCGGCAGGAAAGCGCCGGGAAGCTTTTTTCATTTTCCATCAGAACAGACCGGAGATGACGCCGTTCTCGTCCACGTCGATGCGCTCGGCGGCGGGGACCTTCGGCAGGCCGGGCATGGTCATGATCTCGCCGGTGAGGGCGACCAGGAAGCCGGCGCCGGCGCTGACCTTGAGGTTGCGCACAGTGACGGTGAAGCCCTTGGGCGCGCCCAGCTTGGCGGGATCGTCGGACAGAGAGTACTGGGTCTTGGCCATGCACACGGGCAGCTTGTCGAAGCCGAGGTCCGTGAGCTGCTTCAGCTGCTTCTGGGCCTGGGCGGTGAAGCTGACGCCGTCGCCGCCGTAGATCTTGGTGACGATGTCGTTGATTTTCTCTTCGATGCTCTTGTCGAGCTCATAGGCAAAGGTGAAGTCGTTGGGCTCGTCGCCCAGGCGGATGACCTCCTTGGCCAGCTCGATGCCGCCCTCGCCGCCCTTGGCCCAGACCTCGCTCAGGGCCACATTGACGCCCAGGGCCTTGCACTTGTCGCGGATGAGCTCCAGCTCCGCCTCGGTGTCCTGGGGGAAGCGGTTGATGGCCACCACGCAGGGCAGGCGGTAAACCTTCGTGACGTTCTCCACATGCTTGAGGAGGTTCGGCAGACCCAGCTCCAGGGCCTCCAGGTTCTCCTTGCCGGTCTCGGCCTTGGGCACGCCGCCGTTGTACTTCAGGGCGCGAGCCGTGGCCACCAGCACCACGCAGTCGGGCTTGAGGCCGGCCATGCGGCACTTGATATCCAGGAATTTCTCCGCGCCGAGGTCCGCGCCGAAGCCGGCCTCCGTCACGCAGTAATCAGACAGGCGGCGGGCGATCTTGGTGGCGGTGACGCTGTTGCAGCCGTGGGCGATGTTGGCAAAGGGACCGCCGTGCACGAAGGCGGGGGTGTGCTCCAGAGTCTGCACCAGGTTGGGCTTGAGCGCGTCGCGCAGCAGGGCAGCCATGGCTCCCTGGGCATTGAGATCGCCGGCGGTGACGGGCTTGTCGTCGTAGGTGTAGCCCACGATGATGCGGGCAAGGCGGGCCTTGAGGTCCACGATGTCGGAGGCCAGGCAGAGCACGGCCAT
>CADBKB010000036.1 GCA_902795095.1 Oscillospiraceae bacterium | reverse complement strand
GGGCTCGATGCCGCCCTGGCTGGAGACCAGCGCCAGGCCCACGCCCTCTTCCACGTCGCTCTGGCTCTGGCCGGCGATGTCGTACTTGGCCTTGTCGGCGGGATCGGTGAAGTCGATGCTCATGCTGCCGCCGCCGGCGGGCTCGTACAGCTTGATGGAGCTGCCGTTGGTCTGGGCGTCAAAGCTGGTGGCGGAAACGAACTGGGTGCTGAAGCCGGTCTCCGCGCCGTTCACGTAATAGAGGTAGCTGGAGGTGCCGTTGACGTAGAGGGTATAGGCGCTGTCCTCTTCCGTTCTCTCGGCCAGGGACCAGGTGAAGTAGCGGGAGTTGGCGGCGTCATACTCCGCAAGCTGCAGCACGGTGGTGCCGCCGGAGCCGCGGCGCAGGTTCATGCCGTCGGCGTTGGTGATGAAGTACAGAGCGTTGCCGTCCGTGGCGGGGTCGACGCCCTCTGCCTCTTCGATGGTCCACAGCATATCGTCGGTGACTTTGCTGGTGATCCGGTCGCCCTCGACGGTGACAGGCGTTGCGCCGAGCTCCCCGTTGAGGCCCACGGCGTCATTCGCCACGATGACGTAGCTGCCGCCGGGCACGAACTCGCTGGCCAGCACATAGCTGCTGCCGGGCTGCGGCTTGGGCTTCACTTCCAGCGCGGCGACCGCGGCGTTCAGGGCCTCGGCAGCGGCGTCGATGGCGGCCTGGTCGGTGTCTGTGGCGGTCTGCAGTGCCTTCGCTGCCGCCAGGGCTTCCTCGAGGGCGGCCACGCTCTCGTCGGTATACTTGCCCTTGTCGACGGCTTCCGCCGCGGCAATGGCCTTGTTCAGCTCGGTTTTGTTCAGTCCGGAGGCGGACGCAAGGGTCAGAGTATAGACGGTGGATGCGCCGGAGGCGGGATCCGTGCAGGTAACGGTGGCAACCCCGGGGATGCCCTCGAACTGCTTCACAGTGACCTGCAGGCCGCTGCCGGCGGAGGGGTTCTTGGGCGCCTTGGCCGTGACGGGACTCTCCACGACTCTGGGATCGGGGTCGCAGACCTCTGCCTCGGGACGCAGGCCCAGGCTGGCGACGCCGACGGACTTCAGATTGTGCATGCCGTTCTCGTCCCAGCGGCTGATGATCACCTGGTTGCCGCTGATCTGGAAGGCCGTCATGGTCAGCGTGGAATCCGCGGCGTCGTTGATGACGACCTGGCTGCTGCTCGAGGCCCACTTGGCCCAGTAGTAGCCGGTATAGCCGTAGTTCATGTAGGTGAAGTTCAGCGGCTCGACGGTAAACTCGTTCCGGCTGCCGTGCTTCGCGATGTTGATGGTATCGCCGCGGGTCAGGAAGTTGGCGGCGCCGCCGAGATAATCGTCATCGCCCCAGGCGTGGTTGTGGCCGTACAGGAAGATGATGTTCAGGTCGTCGCCGTACTTGTACAGGGTCTTGTAGATCACGTCGCCGTAGATCGCGTCGGCCTTGTTCTTGGTGCGGGTATTGTAGTGGATGGGAACGTGGCAGGCGATAAACACGGGCTTGTCGAAGCCGGCCGCGGCCTTCTCAGCCAGATAGGCGTCGAGCTTGTCGGCGACCGCCTGGGCCTTGGCCTCGCTGTTCTGGGGATCGGACCACTTGCCGCTGTCCTGCGGATAGGAGCGGTAGTCCTCCTCCATGATCGTGAACATGCCGAAATCGGCCTTGTCGCAGGGGCCGGTGGGCGCGCAGTTGCTGCCGGCGGCGTCATGGTTGCCCTGAATAAACGTGGCGTCAATGTCCGTCCCGCAGACCTGCTGGACAGCTTCCAGGGTCTTTGCGATGCCGGTGTTGGTTCTGTCAACGCTGTTCTTGATCTCGTCAAAGTTGTAGTCGCCGCCGCCGATGAAATAGCCGGCGTTGCCGAGGGATCCGCGGATGTTGCCGACGATGGCCCGGATGCGTTCCTGCTGCACCGTGTAGTCGCCGTTTCTGGCGTAGTCGGAGCGGGTGTAGGAGGTGGCCGGATCCTGGAAGTCGGAGCCGGTGATCAGCAGGGTGGAGCCGCCGCCGAGATAGCCGACGACAGGCGCGGTCTCATAGTCGTCCGCATTCACGGTGTACGCAAGCGTCTGAGGATCGAAGAGCTCCAGAGGCGCGCCGTTGAGGGTGATGCCGGCGATGGAGGGACCGTCGCCGCCGGCGGCGGGATCGGCCGCGCCGCAGCGGGTGCACACGCCGTCCTGATAGTCATGACCCAGGGCCGCGACTTCATCGGCAACGTAGCTGTCGCCGCACTTGGAGCAGGTGTAGGTGGTGTAGCCGCCCGCGGTGCAGGTGGGCTCGGTCACGACGGCCACATAGTCGTGCTCGCAGGGCGCGGGCGCTTCGCCGCCCTCGACGGAGAGGGACTGCAGCCAGTACTGATAGCCGGTGGAACGGCCGGAGTAGGCGTCGATGACGATCATCTTCGCCTCGATGCCGGTGTCCTCATAGGTGAATACCTTCTGGAATTCCGCTCCGTCTGCGGACAGGTAGCCGGTGTAGGTGGTGCCGACCTTCTCCAGCCGGTACCAGTGGTTTTCGCCGCTGGTCAGGCCGGTGGAGACCTTCATGCCGTCGGTGGAGGACTCGCTGACGTTGTTCACTTCCTTGAAGTTCACGGTGGAGTTGGCGCCGGCGCGAATGCCGCAGCCGTTTTCGTAATCCGCCATGCCGTACAGGCAGATGAACTCATACTGGCCGTTGGAGCCGGAGGTGTCGACCTTCAGCTCCAGCGTAGCCGTCCAGTCGCCGGAAACCGGCACCTGGATCGTGTCGCGGGGCGTATTGGCCGCGTCGCCGCTGAGCTGGCCCTTGCAGTCCTCAATGGCCTCGTTGGTGGAGATCATGTAGAAGCCTTCGCCCTCTTTGATCTCCGAAACCGCCTGGTTGTCGACAGTGAATTTCTCCGCGTCCGCGGGATCCGTAAAGTCGATGCTCACGCCCGCCGGCTGCTCGGGTTCGACCTCGCCGCCCTCGAGGGTGAGGGACTGCAGCCAGTACTGGTAGCCGGTGGAGCGGCCGGAGTAGGCGTCGATGACGATCATGGCCGCCTCGATGCCGGTGTCCTCATAGGTGAATACCTTCTGGAATTCCGCTCCGTCTTCGGACATGTAGCCGGTGTAGGTGGTGCCCACCTTCTCCAGGCGGTACCAGTGGTTTTCGCCGCTGGCAAGGCCGGAGGAGACCTTCATGCCGTCGGTGGAGGACTCGCTGACGTTGTTCACTTCCTTGAAGTTCACGGTGGAGCCGTTGCCGGCGCGGATGCCGCAGCCGTTTTCGTAATCCGCCATGCCGTACAGGCAGATGAACTCATACTGGCCGTTGGAGCCGGAGGTATCGACCTTCAGCTCCAGCGTGGCCGTCCAGTCGCCGGCGACCGGGACCTGGATCGTGTCGCGGGGTGTGTTGGCGGCGTCGCCGCTGAGCTGGCCCTTGCAGTCTTCAATGGCTTCATTGGTGGAGATCATGTAGAGGCCTTCGCCCTCCCGGATCTCCGAAGCCGTCTGGTTGTCGATGATGAATTTGTCTGCGTCAGCCGGATCGGTGAAATCAATGGTTCTGCCGGCGGGCGCATCGTCTGCCCAAACGGTCGGCAGCACGGAGCATACCATGCAGAAGACCAGAATGAGCGCCAGGATTCGCTTGACTTGCTTCATGTGTCTTTCTCCTTTTCTTTTTCGATTGAATCGTCTTAGTGCATCGAAACGGCGGAATGACGGACAGCACATGCTTCCCCTCCTTCCGGGTCCGCCTCCGTGCACGCGGAGCGCTTGCCTCACGCCCGATGCATGATGATACCGCCTTATGCGGTGGAAGCCCGGTGTTACCGGTGGGTTACTTCCACAAAAAACAATACCTATCATATAATATACTACTGCATTTGCCCGTTTTGCAATAAGCACTTGTTCATTTTGGATTCTTACATAAATTGGAATGCCGTATTTTGTTAGATTTGCCCATGGCAAAAAATGATAATTATACACAGCGCCCCACGGTGCCGGCGCGATCCCCTTCCTGCGGTTCCCGACCGGGGTGAAAACGTCCCGGAGGGGCAAAAAAGCGTGCCGCAAAAGCGCCGTCACGGCCGGACCGGCGACGTCGGTCACCGGCGGACAGGGATGCTTTTTGCAGCACGCGTGTTTTTCTGTATGCCCCGCCGCGGCGGGAGCTTTGTTACGCCCGGCCGACAGAGCCGAAGAGGGTCATCTTCTCCGCGGCCACGGCCTTCATGGCTTTGATGGCATGGGGGATGAGGGCCATGGCAGTGGCGGCGCCGGATCCGAGGCCCGCTTCAATGCCCGCCTTCCCGGCCCTGTCCAGATCGGTGAAGATGTTCACCTTGCACACGCCCTTTGAAACCGCGGTGCGGAAGTCGGAATCGGACAGGCCGCTGCCGCCGTGGAGCACCAGGGGCAGGTTCGTCTGTGCCGCGATGGTCTCGATGCGGTCAAAGTCCAGCTTCGGCGGGAATTTGTAGGCCCCGTGGGCGTTGCCCACGGCCACGGCCAGGGCGTCCACCCCGGTACGCCGGACGAAATCCGCCGCCTGGTCGGGATCGGTGTAGAAGTCGCTGGGCTTGTCCAGCTTTCCTGCGCCCTCGTTGTCGCCCACATGGCCCAGCTCGCCCTCCACGGTGGCGCCCATGGCGTGGCAGATGCGCACCATCTCCGCCATATTTGCGCAATTGCTTTCATAGTCCAGGGTGGAGCAGTCGTACATCACCGAGGTGAAGCCCAGCTGCAGGGCCTGCATACATTTGTCAAAGGTCAGGCCGTGGTCATAGTGGACGCACACGGGCACCCCGGCCCGCTTTGCCATGGGGATCAGATAGTCCGCAACGTTCTCCAGGGGCATGGCCGGCAGCAGCACCTCGGCGGTGCCGATCATCACCGGCGCGCGGAGAGCCTCCGCGGTCTCGAGGATGGCCCGGGCCATTTCCACATTCACGGCGTTGAAGAAACCCACGCCGTAGCCGCCCGCCTTCGCGGGGGCCAGGATCTCATTCATTGTAACAAGCATCGTGTTTCCTCCGGTTCACATGGTTTCCCACCCGGCGTCGATCCGGGCTTCCAGTTCGTTCAACGGCCGCAGGCCGCTCAGGGCGTCGTAGGCGGTGACGCAGCAGGCGCCCTCCGCCGCCGCCAGCTCCGCGCAGCGCTCCGGCGTCCTGCCCGCCAGCACGGCGGTGAGGAAGGCGGCGATGGACGTATCGCCCGCGCCGGTGCCGGAGCGCACCTCGTCGGCGCGGAAGCATTTCTGCAGGTATTTCCGGTCCGCCCAGGCGTCGGGGTCCAGGTCCAGGCGGCGGCTCACGCCCGCCAGGGCGTCGCGTCCGGCGGTGCGCAGGTACATGCCCGCGGTGCCGCATTTGATCAGCACCACCCGGCAGCCCATGGCGATCAGCCGGTCCGCCAGGGGGACCACCTCGGCGCCGATGTCCAGGCGGTCGGTCAGATCGCCGCCCCGGGCCGCGAGGCGCTCGTAGCGGGGGCGGTCCAGCATGAAGCACAGCTCCTCGAAGCTGGGCACGAAGAAATCCACATTCGGCAGGACCCGGGCCAGGACGGCCTGCCAGTCGATGTGTCCGGCCGGGGTGTCGGGGTCGATGGCGGCAAAATCCAGGCTGGTCGCCGCGCCCAGGCCCTTGGCCCGGCGGAACAGCTCCGCCAGCTCCCGGCCGCCGTTTTCGTACATCCGGCGCATCAGCGGCGGGTAGCCGAAATGGAACAGCGCCGCATCCGCCAGGGCCCCGTCGGGAATGTCGGCGCCGCAGAAGGTATCGTTGGCGCCGGGATTGTGGAGAAACACCCGGTCGATGCCCGGCACCGCCAGCACCACGGAATAGGAGGTGGAGCTGCCGGGATCCGTCACCAGACCGCCGGCGCCGTAGGAGGAGAGGATCTTTTTCACGATGGTCCCGAACGCGTCGTCGCCCACCTTGCCCAGCAGGCGCACGTCGCCGCCCAGCAGCTTGAAGGCCAGGCCCGTATTGGCCACGCTGCCGCCGGTGTGCACGTCCGCGGCCTCGGTCTGGATGAGCTTGCCGGGGATCAGAATGTCCTGCACCCGGTCATAGGCCTTGTTCGCCGGGAAGACCGGCGTGATGTCCAGGCAAATATGGCCGGCCGCAACGATGGTTTTCATGGTCGAGCGCCCCTTTCCGGCAGAGTAAACTTTGGATAATTCAATCATACCATTTTTTTCCGATGGGTCAAGAGCTGTTGACAAATCTTTTCCGGCGCAATATAATCCGGTTAGCGATAACTAAGCGAAAGGAGGGCCCTGCCATGAAGCTCCGGCTGATTGTCCCGGTGCTGCTGCTCTGCCTGCTGTGTGCCTGCGGCGCGCCGTCGCAGAGCGCCGATTCCGCCGCGCCTGCCGCCCGGGAACAGAGTGCCGAAGATCAGGCCCCGCCGGCGGAATTCGACGAGGACCTAAGTAAGCTCAGCGAGACCATGCGCTACGCCGAGATCCTGAACATCCAGGCCGAGCCGGAGAGCTACATCGGCAAGACCATCAAGCTCGAGGGTTACTTCTACATCTACGAGAGCGACATCCGCAACGTCTATGTCTGCCTGGTGCCGGACTCCACCGCCTGCTGCACCGCCGGACTGGAGTTCCGCCTGGCCGGGGAGCACAAATATCCCGACGACTACCCCAAACCCGACGAGCTCATCACCGTGGCCGGCACCTTCGGCGCCTACTCCGACGACGAGGGCGAGCACACCGCCTACGAGCTCCAGGACGCTTACTTCATCCATTGAACCCAGCCATCCGGCGCCGCCGGATGGCTTTTTTACTGCATTTTTTGCTGCAATGCTGCAATCAAACGCGGCGCCCTCCCGCAGGAGGGCGCCGCTGTGATGATACGGGGATTATTGCATCAATACGCCGGGATGTTCATGGTCCAGGTGCCCTCGGTATGGGGCGTGCCGTCGTACTTGTACATATCCGTCCGGTTCGTATTGAACTGATAGTAATAGTAGCTGACCGATGCGGTGGTCGCGTTGGTCGTGCCGAGATTGACCGTCATCCAGCCCGTCGTGCCGGTGGAGGATCTGGCGGAGCTGGAGCTGTTGGCCCAGGTCCGGAAGGCGGCGACATCCACGCCGGAGGAGCCGGCGTTCGTGCTCGTGTTGACCCGCTGTCCGTAGACGTTATAGTTGTTTGCCTTGATCGTCGTGGTCCAGACAACTCTGACCTGCACCGTCGTGGCGGTGCGGTTCTGGTACTGGAGCTGTGCCGAGTAGGTAAACTGGCTGCCGATGGAGCCGCTCTTGTTCGTGTAGCCCACAGAGGCGACGGGATAGGTGAAGGTGATGGTCTTCGGCGAGGTGCTGTCCCATGTCACGTTCTGCGCCGCGGGTGTGGTGTAACCCGACTTAGACGGCGCAGAGATGGAATTGGTGGTGCCAAACGTGCGGGTCACTGTCGTGCTGCCGAGGTTTGTTCCGTTGACGGATCTGTAAACGACGTTATAGGTATAATCGTTGGCCCTGGCCGAGGCATAGATGGCGCTGCTGCCCAGATTGCCGGAGACCGTGATCTCGGTCATGCCCTGGCCGGTGAGGGAATAGCCCGCCGCAGCCTTGTAGGTGATGCGCAGCTCGTCGCCGTAGTAAACCGTGCTGCCGCTGGAGAGAGTCACGGCTTCCGCGCCCGCGTAGGGGGAGAAGGTGCGGGCCACGGAGATGGTATAGCCGGTGCCGCCGGACCAGCTCACGGTGTAGGCGTTGGCGTTCCAGCGGGCGTAGACGGTCATATCCATGCCGCTGGAGGACTGGTAGTCCGCGGTCACCTGGACGCCGTCGGCGGTGTACCAGCCGGCGAAGGTGAAGTGGTCGCGCGTCGGCTCGGGCAGCTCGCCCACCTTGGTGCCGTTCGGGACCTGGCGGGATTCCTCGTCGCAGACGCCGCCCTTGGCGTCGAAGTTGAGGGTATAGGAGTTGCAGAGCTGATCGAAGCGCTCGGGGCTGATCTTCTCATAGGTGTCGTAAGTAAGGAAGGGGTTCTCGTTCTCCACCTCGCCGCAGACCAGGATCTTCGGCTTGACGTTCAGCTTGCAGGCCACCTTCTCGTTGGCCTGGTAGAGGCGCAGGTCCTTGGTCAGCAGGGCGTATTCGCCGGTGGAGACCACGTCGATGGTGTCCTGCAGGCCGAGGTTGGTGCGGTCGGCCTTGAAGATCGCGCCGATGCCGTTGGTGCTGATGTCGGACTGGTTCAGCACGACCTCGGGGGAGGTGGTCTGCAGGGCGATCTTGCCGGTGCAGTCGAAATTGGTCTTGTTGATGACGGTGATGGCGGCCTCGGAGGAGACGGACAAATTCTTATAGGTCTTTCCCGCGCCGTTGAGCTCAAAGTACTTGGTGCTTGCGGGAACGGCAATGGTCTTGCCCTCGACGTCCGCGGGCCCGTTGGGCAGCGTGCCCAGATTCACGATGATCTGCTCCGCGCCGGAATTGACGACCGCGGACAGGACGTCGTTGCATCCCGGACCCTCCTTGGTGCTGCCAATGTTGGCGATCACTCTGTGCACGCCATTGAAGGCGTTGTCGCCCAGATATGCGAGGTTGGAGCGCAGGCCCAGGTCCTCCACGGAGGTGCAGCCGGCGAAGGCATCCTTGCCGATCCGGGTGATGCTGCCGCCCTGGACTGCCAGCAGGTTGCTGCAGCCCTGGAAGGCGCCGTCGGGGATCTCCTCGATGAAGTCGGACAGGACGACGATCATGATGTGCTCTTTGCCCTGGAAGGCGCCGCTGCTGATGCCGGTGACCTTCACCACATCGCCGCCGCCGACGTTCATGTATTCGGGGATGACCACGCAGGTGTCGGTGCCGGTGTATTTGGTGATCATGCCGGTGCTCTGGTCGACCTCCAGACCCTCGGAGGCGCAGGTGTAGCGGCTCACGTATTCGGCGACCTCATAGGGCACGTCGAAGGGGATGACGCCGTTCTCCTGGTCGTTGTAGTCGGCGGTGGTGTAGGAGTAGTCCTCAAACTCGTGGGTCTTTTCGTCCATGATGCTGTAGGTGTAGACGAAGTAGGACTGCGTCGACATGTTGTAGCCCACCACGCCGAAGACGTGGGCCGTACCGGCCACCACCCAGCGGTGATAGCCCGGCTTGGTCGCCTGGGTGGTCCAGGAGCTCTCCACCGATTTCTCGGTTGTGGAGCTCCAGGTCACGGAGTTGGAGTACTCGTCCTCCGCCGACTGGGTGGAGGAGACGCCCTGGGTCTCGCTGGTGGAGCCGCCGGAGGAGTAGCTCTCGCCGTAGTGGTTCTGCTTGCTGATCCGCTCGGAGAGCTGGCGCATGCTGCTCTGGGTGGCGGTGACGCTGCTGCTGCCGCCGAAGCTGGCGTTGGTGTTCCAGCCGGTGTTCAGGGTCGCGGAGGCGGAGGTGGTCTCATTGTGGGAGCGGGAGCCACCAAGCTCCACGCCGGTGGAGGTGGAGGTGGTGTCCTCGGTGCCCCAGCTGTGCTCGTAGCCGCCGCCGATCTCGCCGCCCCAGCCGCCGCCGGAGCTCGCGCTGATTTCGCCCAGCCCGGCGATGCCGAGGCCGAGGGATCTGGTCTTCGGGGTGTAGGTCAGCTTGCCGTTGACGTTGACCTTGTTGTCCTTGGTCTCGGTGTGGGAGTGGGAATAGTTGCCGGTGACCTTGACGTTGTTTTCCCAGCCGTTCTCGGTGGTTCTGCCGGTGGTGACGCCGAACGAGCCGCTCCGGCCGCTGCTGATGTTCCAGTTGTTGGACTGGTTCTTCGCGATGGACTCCGCCTGCTGCACGGTCATGTCGTTCTCTTTGCACCAGGTTTCGTCCACGCTGGTGGTCTTGTTCCAGTCGCTGGACAGGGCCCAGCTCGAGGACTCGGTGGTGGCCTTGGCGATGGACTTGGTGTAGGCTTCCATGGCCGTCTCGGAGACCTTCATGGAGTAGGTCGTGGTCTCGGATTTGGTGATGCCGTCGCCGGCGATATAGCCGAAGTCCTTGATGGTGTACATGGGGACGTTCTGGACCTCGCCGATCTCATAGGCGAAGAGGATGGTGTCGGTGTCCTCGTCCACATAGACGATGGGATCGTCCAGCTTCGGCTTGGTATAGGTCTTGTTGCGCTCCGAGGTCCAGTTGGCCTCGAGGGTCAGGTTGCCGGTGGTGCCGATGGGGACGGTATTGCCGTCGTAGGCGTGGCCCTCCTCGTCGGACCAGACGATGAAGTTGTAGTTGCTGAGCTTGGGGGTGGGCAGGACGGCGCCGGTGTCCACGGTGTAGGTGTCCTCGGCCTTGTCCAGGAACAGGCTGGACTTGAACTGGATGCGGTATTCGATCTTCTCCCAATGGGCGTAGAGCTCCAGGTCGTAGCGGACGCCGTCGATGACGCGGATCTGCTGGGCGTTGCTGCCCGCGCCGTCGTACCAGCCCAGGAAGCGGTAGCCGGGGGTGGACAGGTTGCGCAGGCTCAGCGGCGTGTTTTCACTGAACACGGTGGGGTTGTTGTTTTCGATCTTGGCGGCGGCAACCTGCTTCTCCAGGTAGCTGTCGCCGTTGGCCACGTCATAGGTGATGGTGTGCTGATCCTTGGACAGGATGGGAACGACCTTCTGCGCCACCAGCACCGCGCCGCACACGGAGCAGTGGGAGCCCTCGGTGAGGCCCGTCTGGGTGGCGGTGGGCGCCACGGCGGGATCGACCACGGGGGTGTGGCCCTTGGCCGGCAGCTCGATGGCCGCCGCGGTCAGCTCCTCCAGCGCGGTGAAGTCGGAGAACAGGCGGCCGCACTTGGCGCAGCGGTAATGGCCGATGTTGCCGGGCTCGGTGCAGGTCGGCTCCTTGGCGGGGACCTCCCGCAGGTCGTGCTGGCAGCCGACGGGATCGCCGCCCAGATAGCGGTACAGGAAGGTCACGATCTCGCCGCGGGTGCAGGACTTGGAGGGGGCGAAGGTGTCGGCGCTGACGCCGGCGGTGATGTTGTTGGCCACCGCCCAGAGCACCGGCGCGGTATAGAAGGCGCCCTCGCGCACATCGGTGAAGGGATTGTTCACGCCGCCCATCTCGGGGCTGCTGGCATAGCGCCACAGGAAGGTGACCACCTGGCCGCGGGTACAGGCCTGATCCGGGCCGAAGGTCGTGTTGGTCAGGCCGTTGGTGATGCCGTTCTCCACGGCCCACAGCACGGCATTATAATAGTAGGCGGCGTCCTTCACGTCGGCAAAGGGGTTGTCCGCCTCCTCGGGCAGGGGCTGACCCGCCGCGCGCCACAGGAAGGTGACGATCTGCCCGCGGGTGCAGGCTTCCTTCGGGGCGAAGGTCAGGGCCGTCTTGCCGGCGGTGATGCCCTTCTCCACGGCCCAGAGCACGGGGGAATAATAGAAGGTGCCCTCGGTGACGTCGCCGAAGGGGTTGATGTCGGACGGGGTGACCTCAATGGCGGCCTTGGTTTCCGGGACTGCCTCTTCGGGGAGGTCGTCTGCCAGAACGGACAGGCCCTGCGTGGCCAGCAGCAGCGCCAGCAGCAGGGACAGGAGTCTTCCGGCAATTCGCTTTGTATGATGCATTACATCTGCACTCCTTTTCTTTCTCAAAGATCCGCCGCAGGCCCCGCCTGCGTGCAATTGGGATCTTTTTACTGATTTCCACTCTTTATCATACCACTATATTTTTCCAGTTGCAACCATCAATATGGAGAAAAATGGGAGAATATTTTGGCGGAAATGGGAAAGATGAAACTTTTTCATGGAGTATTATACCTCTGCGCGGGGGTGTTCCCGGAACGCGGCGGGATATTTCTTGACAAACGGTTAGCTTTGGCTTATTATATTTGATGGTTAGCTATGGGTTACAATGGCGGGGCGTCCCCTTTGCTCCGTGAGAATGCTTACGGCACCGACTATCCCGGCCGTGTGGGCGGCAATGCCTCCGGCTTCGATCTGCCCAGCCAGCTCGAGCAGCGCTCCGAGGCAGATCCCTTCGCCTTCATGAACGACGGCGTCTGCTCCAGGATCACGCTTTACACCAACGGAACCGCTCCGACGCCCCCGCCTGCCGTGGATAAGACCGCGCTGAACGCGGCCATTGCAAGCGCCGAGGCCGTGGAGAAGGACAGGTACACCGACGAATCCGTGGCAGCACTGGATCGCGCCCTGACTGCTGCAAAGGCCGCCCTGAGCGCTTCGACGCAGACCGCCGTCGACCAGGCTGCGAGCGCGCTGAACGCCGCCATTGCCGCGCTGGTGGAAAAGCCCGACGAGCCGCCCGCTGTGAACAAGGACGCGCTCAATCAGGCCATTGCCGACGCTGAGAGGATCGACAAGACCAAGTATACCGACACGTCCGTCGCCGCCCTTGAAGCTGCCGTGGATGCCGCGAAGGCCGTCCTGGCTGCCGAAGACGCCGACCAGGCTGCTGTGGACGCTGCCGCCGCTGCCCTGGACGCCGCGGTAAAGGGTCTCGAAGAGAAGCCCGAAGTGCCGCCCGTGGTCGACAAGGCCCCGCTGGTCAAGGCCATCGAGGACGCCAAGGCTATGAATCCCGACGAGTACACCGAAGAGTCCGCCAAGGCCCTCGACGATGCCGTGAAAGCCGCCGAGGAGGTCAACGCCAAGGAAGACGCCACCCAGGATGAAGTCGACGCCGCCGTGAAGGCCGTCAACGACGCCATCGCGGGCCTCGAGAAGAAGCCCGACGATAAGTTCCTGTTCGACGACGTCAAGGACGAAGGCAAGTTCTACTTCGATCCCGTCTACTGGGCCTACTACGCAGAGCCCCAGATCACCAACGGTAA